>NZ_DAOLKE010000483.1:0-2118 GCF_035331805.1 Plasticicumulans sp.
GCCGGGGTTGTAGCAGCACGGCAGCCAGCGCAGGTAGCTGTTGAGCGGCGCCACCTCATCATCCTCTCGCACCGGCTGCAAACCAGCGTTGAGCATCACGTTCGCCAGGTCCAGGCCGCGCCGATCCAGTTCCGCCTCGTCGCGCCCGCGCAGGTAGAACGCCAGCGTGCCCCGGTAGAGCTTGTGCGCGCTGCCGATCAGCGAGCGGGCTTCATGCACGTCCTTGAGCGTCTGCTCCGACGCCAGCGTCTCGCCCACGGCCTTCTTCGCCAGGTGGTTCAGATCCGATTCCAGGACATCCTGGGGCGTGGCAACCATCGTGAGACAAAGCAAGGTGTCTTCCGGCATCTGGTCGAACAGCGTGTTGATCGCATCGCCCTTGCGGGTCTCGCCGGTTAGATGTCCCGTGCCGGGCGGCATGCGCAGCCGGTCGGTGATCAGCACACGGTGCGGCATGCCGTCGAAGTACCAGGTGCCGTGCTCCACGTCGGAGCGTGGCTGGCCGAAGAACAGCCGCTGGCTGAAATCCCGCCCGCTCGCCAGTTCGATCTCGCCGGCCTCAGTCTCGTCCGGGTAGCGCGCCAGTGCGTAGAAGCGCTCCCGGTCCTCTGTACTGGGCCCGAGCATCGCGGGGCGCGGATTGAGCCACCGCAGCAGCCAGTCGTGGACGTCGGCTGCGACCATGCGCCGTGCCTGGATGCCGGCGTTCGCCAGCCCGCCACACAGGCGGTCGCAGACGATGTTCAGCATCTGCTCGGGCGTCTGGCCGCGGCGGCTTGCCTGCCCGGTGGCACGGCGATAGATCACCATGCGCACCCGCCGCGTCTGCCCGCGCCAGCGCAGCCGCGTGACCACCGTGTCCTCGAACAGGCCGCCGGGCTTGGCCACCGCACGCAGATGGTGGCCGAAGAAGCGCAGGTAGAACTCGGTGAACGCTGTCCCGCGGGCACGTGGCTGCACGTAGTCACGCAGGGTCTGCATGTACTGGTCGAAACTCGGCTCGTCCTGGGCATAGAGCTGGAGCACCCAGGGGTTCTCGTCCAGCTCATCGAAGCTGTCCTGCAGCGCGTTCTCCAAGGCGTCGCGGGCGTGGGCAAGCCAGCCCGGTTCCCGGCCCTCGGTCCCCAGCGGCACCAGCTCGAAGAAGGCCGCCACCGATTGGCCGTCCTCCAGCAACATGGACCTTGACTCGGGCAAGAACTCGACCCAGGGCAGCAGTTCCACGAAGGACGGTGCGACCTCGTACAGCGCCTGCTCGTCGGCCTCCGTCGCCGGTTTGCGGCCCCGGACTGCCGAGCCGGGTTCGGGGATGCCGGCTTGGCGCAAGGCCTCAATGTGGCGCTGCCAGCCGTCCGGCTGCTCGTCATCACCAGCGCCGGATGCGGCCAGCTTCAGCGCGGCCGGCTTAGGCCAGGGAAGTTTCCAGCGCATCAGTAGTCCTCCACGCGCTCACCCGGCATCGCGTACTGAATGCGCTGGTACAGCGGGAAGACGGTCGTGTAGCCGGGCACCGGCACGGGATCGGTGCCGGCCAGGTGCGGGTACACGTACATCACGAGATCGGGATTGGGCAGGCGCTGGAACTGGCGATGGACCTCGTTGCGCGCGGTGCGCGTGTAGCGCATCTGCTCGGCAGGTGCGGCCTGCATATCGGCGTCGGTCAGCGGCCGACGCAGGCTCTGGCGCGCATCGAGCAGTTGGCCGCCGGCGTTCCGTCCGGCTGCGCCACCGCCGTCCCCGGCCTCCTGCTGCCAGATGTCCATCATCGTGCGGTCACCGTGGGTCAGCAGCTTTTCCTTGCTGGTGGCGCAGCCGGCGAGCGCCGCGACGGCGAGGACCAGCGCCAGGCCACGGGCCAAGCTATTCAAGTTCGAGAGCATGGCTTTCTCCTGTGCGGTGATCGACCTTGCGGCCTTCGGGATCGAAGTCGATGGCGAGCGGCTTTTCGAGGTGGACGGCGACCTTCGCGCCGGGCTGGACATAGACGGCGGCGAACGCTTGGCCGTAGAGCTTGTTGACCCAGGCCGACATGTCCCGCACGCCGCCCGCCAGAATCTGGCCGACCGCCTCCTGGCCGCTGATGCCCACGGTGCCGATGGAGCCGTCCGAGCCGACATA
>NZ_DAOLKE010000484.1:0-2118 GCF_035331805.1 Plasticicumulans sp.
GTTTGCAGGTGAGCCCCGTCTCGGCCGGCCCGCCGACCGCCGCCGGGCGCACCTGCAAACCGCTGGCGCCGGCGCCGAGCAGGCGACCGGGGGCGAGGGCGACGGCAGTGAGCGGCCCGGCCGTGCGCGAGGTTTCGGCCGCCACCTTCTGCCAGCCGCTTTCGCTCTCCTGCCAGGCCTGCAGGCCGCGGTGGCTGTCGCCGACGAGCAGGCCGCGGCCGTCGCTGTCGAGGGCCAGCGCGCTCGGCGTGCGGACGATGGCCGGCGGCGTCGGGCCGACCATCGTCCGCTGCGCGCGCAGCGGGAAGAAATGCTGCAGCAGGCCGACGGCGAGCGCGCCGACGACGAAGAGCGGGACGACGCGCAACCCGGCGAGCGGCAGCGCGTCGCGGTAGAAGATGCGGCGCAGCGCTTCGGAGGCGCGCACGCCGAGCGGGTTGGACGGGGCGCTCATGAAACGCAGGAAGACGCGATCCTCGACGGCCGGCGGACGCTCGCCCGCCGCCTGGCCGGCGAAGAGCGCGCGCAGCCCGCGCCGCACGTCGGCGAAGCTCGACCAGCGGCGGGCCGGCGCGGCGATGCGCAGCGCGCCCGGGGGGGCGGGCGCTTCGTGCAATTGGTCGAGGAAGTCGGCCAGCGTCTGGCGAATCGCTGCCAGATCGGCCGCCGGGTCGGCTGCCGGTTCGGCTGCCGCTGCCCTGCCCGTCGGCGCTGCCGTCCGTTGCCCGGCCGCCAGGCGGGCGAGCAGCGCGCGGCGCAGCCAGTCGGGGAGGTAGGCGTGGCGCAGCCAGGGAAGCTGCGCCAGTTGCGGCAAGGCGTCGGCGCGCTCGCGTTCGTCGGCGATCAGGCCGTCGCCGAGGCGCAGCGTCAGCGGCCAGTGAATCTCGGGGTAGACGGCGCAGGCGGCAAGCCAGACGAAGACGCGCGGCGGCAGGTCGCCGGCAAGCGCGTCGACGACGCGGGCGGTGAAGTCCGCACCCGGATCTTCGCCGCCGAGCAGCCGGTCGAGGTCGCGCAGGTAGGGCGGACGCGGGCGCTCGGTGCGGCGCACGGCGGGCGGGGCGACGACGCGCTGCTGGCCGACGATTTCGCCGAGCAGTCGCAAACCGGCCGCGTCGAGCGGCAGCAGGCGCAGGCCGGCGCGTTCGAGCAGCCATTCGCTGCGCCCCCAGGCGCGACGCGGACGCGGCGTGAGCAGCAGCGGCTGCGCCTGCGGCCAGGCAAGCAGGCGGGCGACGCTCGCCGCCGGGCGGCCGCTGTAGGAATCGATCAGCTCGCGCGCGTCGGCAAAGACGAGCAGGCGGCGCGCGGCGAAACGCGCCGCCAATTGCTCGAGATCCTGCCCGCCGAGGTCGCCGGCGCCGCGCTTGAACGGCTGATGGCGGCAGCGCAGCGGGTCGCGCGCGTAGTGGAAACGCTCGACCGACAGCCCGCGCGACTGCAGGCCGGCGAGCAGCTCGTCGACGGTCAGCGCCAGGTGGTCGCGCAGGCTGGCGCGGTCGACGAGGACGAGGAATTCGGGTTCAGTCAGCGCCCCGAAGACCGGCGTGAAGAGTCCGCCGGCGGCGAGCGTCGCGGCGACGCTGCGCTCGCCGTCGAGTTCGCTCGACGGCAGCCAACGGCGTCGGCGCAGGGCGCGCAGAAGGCGCAGCCGCTCGCCGCGAAAAGCGCCGCGCCAGCGGCCGTCGTCGGCGTCGAGACGCTTTTCGGCGGCGCTGCCGGTCGCCGGCAGACGTTCGAGCCAGCCGCGCCGGCGCAGCCGGTTCCAGGTCCACACGCCGGCGAGAAAAAGCAGCGCAGCGGCGGCGAAGACGAGGTGGTCGACGACCCAATGCGTTTCTTCGCCGGTCTCCGGCGGCAAGGTTTCCGGCGTCGGCGCCGGAAGGGCGGCGGCGAAGGCGAAACCGGGCGGCGCCGGCGGGCGCGGCGCCGCCTCTGGCGTCGATTCGCGCGGCAGCGGCGCGAGGACGATCGCCACCTGCTCGGGAAGCGACGCGGCGAGGCCCGGCGAGGCGAGCGTCGTTTCGCCGGGCGCGAAGCCGGGGGCTTCGCCGCGCAGGGTCAGCGGCAACAGCGAGCGCGAATAGCGCACCGTGGCGAGCGGCTGGGCGGGCGGTT
>NZ_DAOLKE010000485.1:0-2095 GCF_035331805.1 Plasticicumulans sp.
ACGCCTCCGCCCGCAGCACCGCCCGCAAGCCCGCGCCCGGCCGCCACGCCGTCGCGACGCGGCGCACGAAACCGGCGGCGACCGCCTCGACCAGCCTCGGCAAGGCCACCGTCTACAGCCGGCGCCTCAGCGGCCGCCACACCGCCAGCGGCGAACGCTTCGACCCCGAGGCGATGACCGCCGCGCACCGCACGCTGCCGCTCGGCACCACGGTGCGCGTGACCCGGCTCGACACCGGCCACAGCGTCGTGGTCACGATCAACGACCGCGGCGTCGGCTTCCGCGGCCGCATCATCGACCTGTCACCGGCCGCCGCCCGCCGCATCGGCATGCGCAGCGGCGCGGCGCGCGTCAGCGTCGAGCCGATCGGGCGCGGCTGAGGGGCGCCAGCCGTACATCGACGCCCTCAGACCGGCGGCGACTGCCCGGCGGCCTGCGCGCGCAGCATCGTGAACAGCCGCGCCGCCTGCTCCTCCAGCCAGTCGTGGGCCTCGGCGAGTTCGCCGCAGCAGTCGGAGAAGGCATCGAGCACCTGCGGATCGAAGGCCCGGCCGCGCTGCTCCTGCATCCAGCCGAGCACGGTCGCATCCGGCAGCGCCTTGCGGTAGACCCGATCCATGCGCAGCGCATCGTAGAAGTCGCAGACAGCGGTGATGCGCGCCGCGAGCGGGATCGCGTCCCGCCTGAGACCGCGCGGGTAACCGCTGCCGTCGTAGTGCTCGTGGTGCGCGCCGGCGATGTCGGCCGCCATCCGGAACAGCGGCTCGCCGGTGCTCGCGAGGATGCGCTCGCCGAACTCGGCGTGGCGGCGCATCACCGCCATCTCGGCGGCATCGAGCGGCCCCGGCTTGTTCAGGATCGCATCCGGGATCGCGAGCTTGCCGATGTCGTGCAGCGGCGCGCTGGCGCGCAGGCGCAGGCAGGTGTCCTCGTCCAGCCCGAGCCGGCGGCCGATCAGCTCGGCCATGTAGCCGACGCGCACCGTATGCCGGCCGGTGTCGTCGTCGCGCAGCGCCGCGGTCACGAGCAGGCAGCGCAGCGCCGGCAGCGCCGTGCTGCCGGCAGCGACCCGTTCCAGATCTTCGAAATAACCGGCGGGATCAGCCAGCACATCCGCGCCGGGGCGGCGCGCATCGGGCGGCAGTGCCATCGTGGTCTCCTGCGGCCTGCTGGTTTGCAGGACAGCCCGCGCAGCGTAGCGGTACATGACAGAATCGTCATGCCGGCGTCACAGTCCGCTGCGCTTGCGCACCCCTGCGCCATACAGCCGCCCTCCGCCGCCTCCCCGACCCCCGATCCGCCATGCGCAACCCCTTCCGTGCGCTCGCGAGCGCCAACTACCGCCGCTACTGGCTCGGCCAGAGCGTGTCGCTGCTCGGCACCTGGCTGCAGCAGGTGGCAATGGGCTGGCTCGCCTGGCGCCTGAGCGGCTCGCCGGCGCTGCTCGGGCTGATCGGCTTCTGCGCCAACGCCGGCGTGCTCGTGCTCGGCCCGTTCGCCGGCGTGCTGGTCGATCGCATCGACCGGCGCCGTGCGCTGTGGACGACGCAGTGCCTCGCGGCCGTGCAGGCGGGCGGGCTCGCGGCGCTGACGCTCGCCGGTCGCATCGAGGTCTGGCATCTGGTCGCGCTCGCACTCGCGCTCGGCGCGATCTCGGCGCTCGATCTGCCGCTGCGGCAGGCCCTGCAGGCCGAGCTGGTCGGTGACCGCACGCTGCTGCCCAATGCCATCGCGCTGAATTCCCTCAGCTTCAATGTCGCGCGCGCGCTCGGCCCGGCGCTCGCCGGCGCGCTGGTCGCCGCGCTCGGCGAAGGCGTGTGCTTCGCGCTGAATGCGCTGAGCTACGTCGCCGTGCTCGCGGCGCTCGCGCGCATCGACTGGCCGCCTCCGCCCCCGCGGGCGCCGCCGGTGCCGTTCGCCGAACACTGGCGCGAAGGCCTGCGCTATGCGCGCGACTTCGCGCCGCTGGCCGCGGCACTCGGGCTGCTGGCGCCGCTCAGCCTCGCCGTCGGCCCGTACGCGACGCTGATGCAGGTCGTGGCGCGCGAGGTCTACGGCGGCGGCCCGCACACGCTCGGCTGGCTGCTGTCGGCGG
>NZ_DAOLKE010000486.1:0-2092 GCF_035331805.1 Plasticicumulans sp.
GACGTTCGCCGTCGCGCTGCCCGGCGTGCCGGCGGCGCTGTCGCAGGGCGTGCTCGCCGACGCGACGCTGTTCGGGCGCACCGCCTTCGAGCTGTACGACTTCGCCAGTTCCGGCGTGCTGATGCCGCTGGTCGCGATCGCCACCGCGCTGTTCGTCGGCCGCGCCTGGACGCGCACGCAGTTCGCCGATGCGCTGGGCGGCCCCGCCGGCCGGCCGTCGCGGCTCGCCTTTGCGCTGCGCGTGCTGCTGCGCTGGGTGGCACCGGTGGCGATCGCGGTGGTGCTGGTGCGGGGCTGGATCGGCTGAGCACGGCCGCCGGGGTGCGCGGCCCTGCACCGGCGCCGATGTGCGGCTCGCGACGCCCGGCTTGTCGGACGCCGTACACGATGGCGGAGTGCGGCACGGCCAAGTCCTTGTAACGGAACGATCCGGTGCGGGGCACGGGCTTTGCTGGAGCCGTCGGAATACCCCCGACTGCTGCGGAGCCGCCATGAAGATCCAGATCGAACGTGCCTACATCGAGTCGCTGGTGAGCGCCTTCCCCGATCTGGCCGCGCTGCAGGATCAGCTGCGCTTCGGCAACCGGGTCGAGGTCCTCGCCACCCGGCTGTCGCGGCCGCAGCTCGATCATCTGGTCGGGCTGTACGCGGCGGCCGGCACGGACATGCGCGGGCCGCTGGCGCAACTGACGACGCTGCAGCAGGCCATCAACGATGACGGCGTGCGCTTCGCTCCGGGCGAGCTGGAGCAGGCGGTGCCGGCCATCGCCCGCTTTCTCGTGCAGGATGCGCTGCGCGGCTGGCTGTTCGCGGCCAGCGTCGCCGGCAAGCCGCTGCCGTATGTCGTCACCCGCCTCGATTACACGCCGGCCGGCAACGACGAGAGCGGCAAGGTCACGCTCGAACTGAAGGCCAATGCCCGGGCCAGCCTGGCGGTCGTGACGCTGCGCCTGTCCGAGAGCGACACGGTCGGCCGCACGGTCGCGGAAATCTTCGCCGCCAAGGGTTATCTCAAGGAAACCCCGGCGCTGATCGCCCAGTACGACGCCAGCGTCGAGCGCTATTTCGCGTGGCGCAGCCAGTACGGCGCGCAGTTCTCCGGGCGCGGCACCGGCTTCTACGCCGAAGACCCGAGCGCCAGCCATCGCCACACCGACTGGTCGCGCAAGGACGTGGTCGTGCTGTCGGCGAGCGGTGGCGCGGCGCGGCTCGTCAATGACGAAGGCATCATCACGCAGCGCGTCACCGCGCTCGACACGCCCGGCGACATCCTCGGCCACTACCTCGGCAAGGCGGCGAAGAGCAACCGCTACGACGCCGAGGACGAGGTCCGCGATCTGCACGCCGAACTGCCCGCCGGCCTGTTCACGCAATTGCCGGTGCATGCCTATCTGCTGATGTTCCACCTCGACCTGCACCATTACCTGTGGGTGCACGCCGACGACATCGAGCCCTATGCCTACCAGCCGCAGCTGAAGGACAAGCTCGTGCTGCCCGAGGAGCAGACCGACCTGATCGACATCCTGACCGCCGAGATGGACGTGCTGATGGACGACATCGTCGCCGGCAAGTCCGGTGGCACGACGGTGCTGTGCGCAGGCCCCGCCGGCGTCGGCAAGACGCTGACCGCCGAGGTCTACGCGGAAATCATCGGCCGGCCGCTGTACCGCGTGCATTCCGGGCAGCTGGGCCTGAACGTCGCGGCGATGGAAACCGCACTGAAGGAAGTCCTGACCCGCGCCCAGCGCTGGGGCGCGGTGATGCTGATCGACGAGGCCGATGTCTACATCAAGCGGCGCGAGGACGACATGACGATGAACGCCGTCGTCGGTGTGTTCCTGCGGGTGCTGGAGTACTTCAACGGTCTGCTGTTCCTGACCACGAACCGCGTCGATGACATCGACGAGGCCATCGTGTCGCGCTGCATCGCGCTGATCCGCTTCGCACCCCCGGACCTTGAGGCCCGGCGCCGGATCTGGCGGGTCATGACCGAACAGTTCAGCGTGCCGGCGGATGCCGGAATGATCGACCTGCTGTCCGAACTCTTCCCGGCCGCCACCGGCCGCGACATCAAGGGCCTGACCAAGCTGGT
>NZ_DAOLKE010000487.1:0-2092 GCF_035331805.1 Plasticicumulans sp.
CGAGCACGCGCGTGATCGTCTGCAGCGAACGCGGCTCGTCATCGACGACCAGCACCACCGGCAGCGGTGCGGCCGCACCGCTGCTGCCGGCCGGGGCACCGGGCAGGTGCTCGTCCTCGGCGGCACTCATGACGGCTGCGGCGGCGTGCGCCGGCGGTGGATGGCCAGGTGCAGCGGCGTCCACGACTGCGGCCGGCGGTGCACGAAGGCGTGGCGCGCGACGTGGTAGCTCGGGTCGAAGCCGTAGAAGTTCAGCCGCATCCGTTCGAGCTCCTCGGCGCGATAGACCGCGAGCGGCTTCTCGCGCTCGTCGGCAGCGTAGCCGTCGAGCTTGGCGGCGATCAGGCGCGGGAAGTCCGGATCGGCAGCGACGGCGCGCGCATGCGCATCGACGGCCTCCATGAAGCCGGCGGCCGGGCCGATGCAGCCGTCGATCAGGCCGATCGCCGCGGCCTCGTGCGCACCGAGCGGCAGGCGGCGGTCGAGCACGTGCGCGACGCCGTCCTCGCCGACGCGCTTGGGCAGCAGGTAGGTCCAGTACTCGGAGCCGTACAGGTTGCCCATGTTGCGGTAGTGCGGGTTCAGCACCACGCCGTCGTGCGCGAGGACTTCATCGGCGGCGAGCGCGAGGAAGCAGCCGCCGGCGCCGGCGTTGCCGCGCAGCGCCGCGATCAGCCACAGGCCGCGGCATTCGAGCAGCTCGGCGACGAGGTCGTTCATGGCCTCGATGTTGTGCATCGAGGCATCGGCCGGGCTGTCGGCGGCCTCGATCAGGTTCAGGTGGATGCCGTTCGACCAGAACTCCGGGCCGCCGGTCAGCACCAGCACGCGCACGCCGCGGCTGCGCGCCATGCGCACGGTTTCGGCCAGCCGCCGGCAGTGCGGCGTGCCCATCGCGCCGTTGTGGAACGGGAAGTCGATCCAGCCGACGCCGTCGGCCTCGCGGTAGACGACCCGGCCGTCGTCGTCCTCGGGCAGTTCGGGCAGATCGCTCAGGCCCGCGAGTTCCGCGGCCAGCGCCAGCGTCGCCGGCAGCTTCAGCGCGTGCTCGTCCTCGCGGCGCACGTGGCCGATCCAGACCGCGCCGTCGACGGTCGCCCGGCAGAGCGCCTCGCCGCGGCGGGCCAGCAGCGCGCCGGGGGCACCGCGCAACCCGTGTTCGGCGTGGGCGTCGTACAGCCGGCAGGTGACGCCGGCCAGCTCGCCGCGCACGCCGGGGTAGCCATCGGCGGAGTGGATCTTGCGCAGCACGTCGGCGGTGCGGTCGCTCGTCCAGTCGATCGTGCGCTCGGCGAGCGACACCGGCCGGTGCGTGCGCCCGGGAAGTCCCTCGTGCTGCGCTTCGGGCTGCCAGCCGGCGGCGAGGCGCGACAGGGCTTCGAGCACGGCCTCGACCGCCGCGGTCGTGACCTCGCGCCGGTACAGGCTCGCCTTCGGCGCCTCGCGCATCGGGAAGCTGCGATGCGCCCAGATCGGGCCGGCATCGAACTCGGCGACCGCCTGCAGCACGGTCACGCCCCAGTGCGAACGGCGTTCGAGGATCGCGCGATCGAGCGCCGCCGGCCCGCGGTCCCCGGGGATGCCCGGATGCACGATCAGGCAGGGCACATGGCGCCAGACCGCCTCGGGGATCGCGCGCTTGAGGTAGGGCGCGAGCACGACATCGGGCCGGAACAGCTCGACGGCTTCGAGCGTGATCGCGTCGTGGATGTCGTATTCGACCGACAGCACGTGGCCGCGGGCGGCGAGTTCGACGTGCAGGCGCTGGCTCAGCGAATTGAAGCCGTGCACGAGCATCAGGATGCGCAGCCGCGGTGTCGCCGCCGCCAGCAGGGACTCGTCGGCGGCCATCAGCAGATCCTCGGCAGCTGTTCGCCGGCGATCCAGTCGATGACGCGCCGGCCGCCGAAGCCGGTTTCGAGTTCGACGAAGCGCTGGCCGTCATCGGTGCAGACGCCGATGCGCGCGGCCTCGCGCCCGAGCGGATGCGCGCGCAGCGCGGCGAGGGCGGCTTCGGCGTGATCCGGATCGACGATGGCGATCAGCTTGCCTTCGTTGGCGACGTACAGCGGGTCGAGGCCGAGGAACTCGC
>NZ_DAOLKE010000488.1:0-2092 GCF_035331805.1 Plasticicumulans sp.
GCGAGTTCCTCGGCCTCGACCCGCTGTACGTCGCCAACGAAGGCAAGCTGATCGCGATCGTCGATCCGGAGCACGCCGAAACCGCGCTCGCCGTACTGCGCACACACCCGCTCGGGCGCGAGGCGGCACGCATCGGCGTCTGCACGGCCGACGGCCAGCACTTCGTCGAGCTCGAAACCGGCTTCGGTGGCCGGCGCATCGTCGACTGGATCGCCGGCGAACAGCTGCCGAGGATCTGCTGATGGCCGCCGAAGAAGCCTTGCTGCCCTCGGCAACGCCGCGGCTGCGCATCCTGATGCTGGTACACGGCTTCAATTCGCTGAGCCAGCGCCTGCACGTCGAACTCGCCGCCCGCGGCCACGTGCTGTCGGTCGAGTACGACATCCACGATTCGATCACGCTCGAAGCCGTCGAGCTGTTCCGCCCCGATGTCGTGCTCGCACCGTACCTGAAGCGCGCGATCCCCGAGGCGATCTGGCGCAACCTGCCCTGTCTGGTCGTGCATCCGGGCATCCCCGGCGACCGCGGCCCGGCGGCACTCGATCGCGCCATCCTTGAACGCCGTTCGCACTGGGGCGTCAGCGTGCTGCAGGCGGTCGCCGAGTTCGATGCCGGCCCGATCTGGGCACACCGCAGCTTCCCGATGCGCGAGGCGCCGAAGGCGAGCCTGTACCGGCGCGAAGTCACGGGCGCGGCGGTCGAGGCCGTGCTCGAAGCCCTGACACGCCTCGCCGCCGGCTGGCAGCCCGAAGCGCAGCACGAGGGACTGCCCGGACGGGCGCACCGGCCGGTGTCGCTCGCCGAGCGCACGATCGACTGGGCGAGCGACCGCACCGCCGACGTGCTGCGCAAAATCCACTCCGCCGATGGCCACCCCGGCGTGCGCGGCGAGCTGGCCGGCGTCACCTGCCGGCTGTACGACGCGCACCCCGAACACACGCTGCGCGGCGCCCCCGGCGAACTGCTGGCCTGCCGCGGCGAGGCCGTCTGTCGCGCGACCGTCGACGGCGCGGTCTGGATCGGTCATGTGCGCCGCGAGGACGACCACGCGCTGAAGCTGCCGGCGACGCAGGCGCTGGCCGCGGAACTCGCCGCCCTCACCGATCTGCCCGAACTGCCCGAGGACGACGACGGCCTGATCGTCTATCGCGAGGCCGACGGCGTCGGCTGGCTGGATTTCCCGTTCCACAACGGCGCGATGGGCAGCGCGCACTGCCGGCGGCTGGCCGAGGCCGTGCGCACGGCGCGCAGCCGCGGCATCCGCGTGCTGGTGCTGACCGGCGGGCCGGAGTTCTGGTCGAACGGCATCCACCTGAGCCTGATCGAGGCGGCCGACAGCCCGGCCGATGCGTCGATGCACAACATCGAGGCCATGGATGATCTGGTCGCCGAGCTGCTCGAATGCCGCGGCCTGTGGCTGATCGCGGCCCTGCGCGGCAACGCCGGTGCCGGCGGCTGCTTCCTCGCGCTCGCCGCCGATGAAGTCCTCGCGCACGACGGCGTGGTGCTGAACCCGCACTACCGCAACATGGGCAACCTGTACGGCTCCGAGTACTGGACCTACCTGCTGCCCAAGCGCGTCGGCGAGGACGGCGTCGCGCACGTGCTCGACCGCCGCCTGCCGCTCGGTGCGCACGAGGCCGCGGCGATCGGCCTGATCGACGGCTGCATCGGCCCGGCCGCCGGCTTCATGGACGCCGTCGACGCGCACGCGCGTGCGGTCGCCGCCGATCCGGACTTCCCGCGCATGATCGCCGCCAAGCTCGACGGCTACGCCGCCGACGAGCGCGAGAAGCCGCTGGCGATCTACCGCGCCGAGGAGCTCGAACGGATGCGGCTGAACTTCTATGGCTTCGATCCGAGCTACCACGTCGCGCGTCACGCCTTCGTGCACCGCCGGCCGCAATCGTGGACGCCGCTGCATCTGGCCATCCACCGCCGGCGCACGCCGCCCGAGCCGTCATGAGTGCCGCCGAGGACGAGCACCTGCTCCGTGCCCCGGCCGGCAGCAGCAGTGCGGTCGCACCGCTGCCGGTCGTGCTGGTCGTCGATGACGAGCCGCGTTCGCTGCAGACGATCACGCGCGTGCTCG
>NZ_DAOLKE010000489.1:0-2081 GCF_035331805.1 Plasticicumulans sp.
ATCGGTGCCGCGGTCAGCGCGGTGGCCGGCCGGCTGCAGGCCGCGGCCGTCGTCGCCTACACCAGCTCGGGCTGTTCGGCGCTGCGCGTGGCCCGCGAGCGGCCGCCGGCAGCAGTGATCGGCATGACCCCGCACGCGGCCACGGCCCGCCGGCTGACGCTGGTCTGGGGCGTGCACGCCGTGCTCTGCGCCGATGTGACCGACGTCAGCGGCATGAGCGAACTCGCCTGCACGACGGTGCGCCGCGAAGGCTACGGCCGGCCGGGGCAGCCGGTGGTGATCGCCGCCGGCATGCCGTTCGGCACTGCCGGTAGCACCAACCTGCTGCACATCGCCGAACTCGTCTGAGTCTCGGCCTTGCGGACCTGATCCGCCACCGATCCGAAACAGGAACAGAAACAGGAACCTTCAGCATGACCACGATCCAGCAGGTTCACGGCTTCGAAATCCTCGATTCGCGCGGCAATCCCACCGTCGCGGCCCAGGTCGTGCTCGCCGACGGCAGCCGCGGCTTCGCCGCCGCACCCTCCGGGGCTTCCACCGGCTCGCAAGAGGCGCTGGAGCTGCGCGACGGCGATGCCCGCCGCTACCTCGGCCGCGGAGTGACCCGCGCGGTCGGTCACGTCAACGGCGAGATCAGCCGCGCCCTGGGCGGCCGCGATGCCGGCGACCAGACCGGCATCGACCGCTGCCTGATCGAGCTCGACGGCACGCCCGACAAGTCACGCCTCGGTGCCAACGCGCTGCTGGCCGTGTCGCTGGCGAGCGCCCGCGCCGCGGCCGCCGCTGCGGATCTGCCACCGTATCGCTGCCTGAACGGCGCACAGACGCAGTTCCATCTGCCGGTGCCGATGATGAACATCGTCAACGGCGGCGTGCATGCCGCCAACAGCATCGACCTGCAGGAATTCATGATCCTGCCGGTCGGAGCCGCGAGCTTCGCCGAGGCGCTGCGCTGGGGCACGGAGGTGTACCACGCGCTGAAGAGCCGGCTTGCGCGCCTCGGCCTGGCGACGGCGGTCGGCGACGAGGGCGGCTTCGCGCCGGACCTGCCTTCGAGCGAGGCCGCGCTGGAGCAGCTGATGGCCGCGATCGAACAGGCCGGCTTCCGGCCCGGTACCGACATCGGCCTTGGTCTTGACCTCGCGAGCACCGAGTTCCACCACGACGGACGCTACGTGCTCGCCTCGGAGCAGCGCTCGTTCGATGCGGCCGGCTTCGTCGATCATCTGGCCTATCTGGCCGACAGCTATCCGATCCTCAGCATCGAGGACGGCATGGCCGAGGACGACCACGAGGGCTGGCGATTGCTGACCGCGCGCCTCGGCGATCGCGTGCAGCTGGTCGGTGATGATCTGTTCGTGACCAACACACGGCTGCTGCGCCGTGGCATCGACGCAGGCCTTGCCAACGCCATCCTGATCAAGCCGAACCAGATCGGCACGCTGAGCGAAACCCTGGCCGCCATCGCGATGGCCGAGGCGGCCGGCTACGGCGCCGTGATCTCGCATCGCTCCGGCGAAACCGAGGACACGACGATCGCCGATCTCGCGGTCTGCACCACCGCCACGCAGATCAAGACCGGCGCGCCGTGTCGCAGCGACCGCGTGGCCAAATACAACCGCCTGCTGCTGATCGAGGCCGAACTCGGTGCTGAGGCGCGTTACCGGGGCCGCAGCGCGTTCTGCGGCATGCCCCGGTATCCGCTGGCCGTCGACTGAGCCGCTGACGCTGCGGCTGCGAGCCGTGCGCAGCATTCCCGGTAGCGGGCCGCAGGCATCGGAGCATGCCTGCGGTGCCGGCAGCGGGCGCAGGGGCGGGCAGGCCGGCACTGCGCCTCATCTTACGAGTCCGGACGATCATTCACCCGCTCGCCGACGATTTTTATTCTTTCAGAATCATATGGGTAATGATTCAAAACCTGGTCCGGACCGGGCCGGAGAAGCTGTCCGGAAGCTTGCCGGAACTCGTGCCTGCGGCGGCGACGGCAGGCGTTAAAGGCCTTTTATCCTTGGTTTTTCACCCGCTTGCGATTTTTCGTACTCGTCATACAGCTCAGCGAGCCGGGTGCGCAGGAAATC
>NZ_DAOLKE010000490.1:0-571 GCF_035331805.1 Plasticicumulans sp.
CGGCACTGCGCGCGCCCGAGGCGCTGGCGCTGCCATCGACGATCCCGGCCGAGCTGCTCGGCCGGCGCCCGGACCTGATCGCCGCGCGGCTGCGCGCCGAAGCGGCAGCGAAGGACAGCACGGCGGCGCGCGCGGCCTTCTATCCGAACGTCAACCTCGCCGCCTTCGCCGGCTTCCAGGCGCTCGGCCTGTCGCATCTGGTCGAGGCCGGCAACCGCTCGCTGTCGGTGACGCCGGCCGTGACGCTGCCGATCTTCGACTCGGGGCGGCTGCGCGCCAACCTCGCTGCCAGCGAGGCCGGCGGCGACATCGCCATCGAGCAGTACAACGCCGCGCTGGTCGACGGCCTGCACGAGGTCGCCGATGCGCTCGCCAGCGCCCGTTCGCTGGAAACGCAGCAGGCCGAGCAGCGCGCCGCGCAGGCGAGCGCCGAAGAAGCCCTGCGCCTCGCCAACCTGCGCTACCGCGAAGGGCTTTCCAACTACCTGACCGTGCTCAGCGCGCAGACCGAGGTGCTGGCGCAGCGCACGGTCAGGTAGTTGGAAAGCCCTTCGCGGTAGCGCAGGTTGGC
>NZ_DAOLKE010000490.1:622-2079 GCF_035331805.1 Plasticicumulans sp.
CCGCCGCAACGACGTGTCGCTGGCCCTGGTGCGTGCGCTCGGCGGCGGCTACCAGCCGGCCGCCGGCGTGGCCACGGCGAGCACCGCCGCCGGCCCGCGCCCGGTCACGAACCCCAGCACCCGCAGCTGATCCGCATCCGCCCGCACCCCCGGAGCCCCCCGATCATGAGCACCGATCACCAGAAGCAGCCGGACAGCCAGAAAGCATCCGCATCCGCATCCGCCCCCGTCTCTGCCACGCCGGTCGATGCGCGCCGGCGCAAGCCGCTGCTGCTCGCCGTCGCGCTCGCCGTCGCCGCCGGTGCCGCCGGCAGCGGTGCGTGGTGGTGGAGCACGGCCCGTCATCTGGAGACGACCGATGACGCCTACGTCGCCGGCGACGTGATCCCGGTGACGCCGCGCGTCGCCGGCACCGTGCTCGCGGTGCGCGCCGATGACACCGACGTGGTCGTCGCCGGCACGCCGCTGGTCGATCTCGATCCGGCCGATGCGCGCGTCGCGCTCGATGCCGCCGAGGCCGATCTGGCCCGCGCCGTGCGCAACGTCCGCCAGCTGTTCGCGACCCGCGACGCGCTGCGCTCGACGGTCGCCAACCGCGAGGCCGATCTCGCGAAGGCGAAGGAGGACCTCGCACGGCGCCAGAAGCTCTCCGGCAACGGCGCGATCTCGGCCGAGGAGATGGAGCACGCGCGCACGGCGCTGCGCAGCGCCGAGGCGAGCCTCGCCAACGTCCGCGACCAGCTCTCGGCGACCGAGGTGCTGATCGAGAACACCGCAGTCGACACGCACCCGGACGTGAAGCGCGCCGCCGCCAAGGTCGAGGAGGCGGCGCTCGCGCTCGCGCGCACCGCGATCGTCGCGCCGGTCGACGGCCAGGTCGCGCGCCGCGTCGTGCAGGTCGGCGCGCGCGTCGCCGCCGGCACGCCGCTGCTGGCGCTGGTGCCGCTCGACCGGCTGTGGGTCGATGCGAACTTCAAGGAAAGCCAGCTCGCGCGCCTGCGCATCGGCCAGCCGGTGACGCTGTCGGCCGATGTCTGGGGCAGCCGCGTCGAGTACCGCGGCAAGGTCATCGGCCTCGGCGCCGGCACCGGCGGGGCGTTTGCGCTGCTGCCGGCGCAGAACGCCAGCGGCAACTGGATCAAGGTCGTGCAGCGCGTGCCGGTGCGCATCGAACTCGACCATGACCAGCTCGTCGCGCATCCGCTGCGCGTCGGCCTGTCGATGGTCGTCGAGGTCGACGTGAGCCGTCAGGACGGTCGCCAGATCGCCGATAGCCAGCCGCGCAGCGCCCCGGTCGTGCAGACCGGGGGCGACGGCAGCAACCTCGACGGCATCCGCGACCGCATCCGCGAGATCATCGCCGCCAACGCCGGCAACGGCGTCGCCGTGGCCGAACCGGTCGCCGATGCCCGCCGGCCCGGCGCCGGCCGCGGCTGAGCCGGGAGCGCCCCGCGATG
>NZ_DAOLKE010000491.1:0-2076 GCF_035331805.1 Plasticicumulans sp.
CGCCGCAACGCGGCGCCTGCCTCGAGGCCGGCCCCTTCGCCACCGGCGCCTCGGTGTCGGCCGTGGCCGCGCTGCAGGCCCTGCAGCCGCCGCTGCCGCCGGGCAGCTGGCAGGACGTGGTGGTCGAGCGGCCCGGCAGCTGGATGCTCTACATGGGCCGCTACCCGGACCGCGAGGCGCTGGCCAAGAAGATCGACGAGCTCAAGCGCACGCGCGTGAGCTTCCAGGAAGTGAACGAGCCCGCCGAGTACGCCCTGGGCCTGTCGCTCGGCCGCTTCGACGAGCGCGCCGCCGCCGATCGCGCGCTCGAACAGCTGGGCCAGCGTGGCGTGCGCAGCGCACGCGTCGTCGAGCTGGCCGCGCCGGCCACGCAGCACCTGCTGCGCGCCGACCACGCCGCACAACGCCTGGGGCAGCGTCGAGTCGCGCCAGCGCATGCTCGGCCAGATCGCCGAGAACATCCGCGCCTGGCGCGGCGGCTCGCCGCTGCGCGTCGTCGTCTGAATCCTCACCGCAACAGGAGCACCGCCCTTGAGCCATCGCCTGAGCGCCGAAACCTGTGCCGAACTGCAACTGCTCGCGCTGTTCAGCACGGCCACGCAGCAGTCCGGACTGAAGGTTCACCACAGCGCCGCGCCCGAACTGGTCGCCGCCGCCACGCGCCTGCACGAAAAGCGCCTGATCACCCAGCCCGACGGCGGTTACCTGACCGACCTCGGCTACGAGGCCGCCAACGGCCTCGACGCGGTGCTCGACATCCTCGGCGCGCCCGGCTGACAACCCGCACGCCGGAGCGCTTGAACCTGTACGACCGTCCATACTCCCTGTCACCCTGCCGTTTCCGTCGGCCCGCGCCGTCCGTGCGCGGGTCCCCGCCGACCCGCCCACGGAGCCCGTTCCTGCCATGAGTACCGCCCTCGTCTGGTTCCGGCGCGACCTGCGCCTCGCCGACAACCCCGCGCTGAGCGCCGCCTGTCGCGAGCATGAACGCGTGCTGCCGGTCTTCATCCACGCCCCGGACGAGGAGGCGCCCTGGGCGCCGGGTGCCGCCAGCCGCTGGTGGCTGCAGCATTCGCTCACGGCGCTCGGCGAGGCACTGGCGCGCAAGGGCGTGCCGCTGGTGATCCGCCGCGGACCGACGCGCGAGGCGCTGCAGGCGCTGATCCGCGAGACCGGCGCGACGGCCGTCTACTGGAACCGCCTGTACGAGCCGGCGCCGGTCGCGCGCGACACCGGCCTCAAGCGCGCGCTGCGCGAGCAGGGCATCCGCGCCGAGAGCTTCGACGGCAACGTGCTGCACGAGCCCTGGGCGGTCATGAACGGCAGCGGCGAGCCGTACCGCGTGTTCACGCCGTACTGGAAGGCGGTCGCGCGCATGGAGCAGCCGCGGCCGCTGCCGGAACCGGCCGCGCTGCCGGGGCCGGCGCTGCGCACGCCGTCGCTGGCCCTTGCTGAACTCGGCCTGCTGCCGTCGATCCCGTGGGACAAGGGCCTGCGCGAGGCCTGGACGCCGGGCGAGGCCGGCGCGCGCGCGCGGCTCGCGGCCTTTCTCGACGGCATCTGGATCGACTACGACAGCGCCCGCAACCTCCCGGGCCGGCCGGGCGTGTCGCGGCTGTCGCCGCACCTGCACTTCGGCGAGCTGTCGCCGCGTCAGGTCTGGGCCGCGATCGGCGCGCGCTGCGGCAACCAGCCGCTCGAATCGCACGGCGGCGAGAGCTTCCTGCGCGAGCTGGCCTGGCGCGAGTTCGCGATCTACGTGCTCTGGCACTGGCCGCAGAGTGCCGATCAGCCGCTGCAGGCGCGCTTCGCGGAATACCCCTGGGCCGAGGACTACGCGCGTCCGCTCGCCGCGTGGCAGCACGGGCGCACCGGCTATCCGCTGGTCGATGCCGGCATGCGCGAGCTCTGGAGCACCGGCTGGATGCACAACCGCGTGCGCATGATGGTCGCCTCCTTCCTGACCAAGAACCTGCGCATCCCGTGGCAGGAGGGCGCGCGCTGGTTCTGGGACACGCTCGTCGATGCCGACCTCGCCTCGAACAGCCTCGGCTGGCAGTGGACGGCCGGCTGCGG
>NZ_DAOLKE010000492.1:0-2072 GCF_035331805.1 Plasticicumulans sp.
TGCCGGAGGCACGGCTGCGGCTCAGCGCGCGCAGTTCATACAGCGGCGCCGGCATCGGGGCGTCAGGGCAGCGTCGCCAGCGGCACGCGGTAGAGCGCGTCGCCGGGGTCGGCGTCGCCGAAGCGCACCCAGTTGGCGGTGTCGTTGTGGTAGGTCTCGTACAGGCGGATCTTCGATTCCAGCTCCTGGATGAAGTCCTCCTGCTCGGCGACGCTCCACGACAGCCACAGGTCTTCGGTCAGGTTCAGCACCTTGCTCTTGTACGGCAGGCCGTCGAGGAATTCGCCGAGCAGGCCGGTGGCGTACAGGTTGCGCGGGGTCTTCGTCTCCTGGCCGCGCGTGAAGCTGGCGCTGGCCGAGGCGACCTCCTGGAAGAAGTCCTTCGGGCTCTTCTGCGCGCGGCGTGCGGACTCGACGATGGTCTTCAGGCCCTGCTGCAGGTCATTGAGCTGCAGCTTGGTCAGCAGCACGCAGACCTGGAAGCTCGGCACGTCGGGCCGCGCCGGATCGCGGTCGGCAACCCAGGCCGAGACCACGCCCGGCGGCCGGGCGGCGGTCTTGGCGCCGAGGAAGTCCATGCGCAGCGCATAGCCGAGGGCGGCGGTCTTGTCGGCGACCCCGGCGTAACCGGCATCGATGTCCGGCGCCGGGGCGTCCTGACCGGCGGCGGTGTCGCGCACGATGTCGACGAGCTTGCCGACGATGGTCTCGACCGCATCGCCGAAGGCACCGACATCGCCGCCGCTGACCGGCACGTACAGCGAGCCGATCTGCGGGTTCGGGTCGGCGGCGAGCGTGCGGTACTGGGTTTCGGCCGAGGCGTGGTTGTTGCGCCCGGCCGGCGTCTTCAGGTGCAGCACGATCAGGTGCACGCCCTTGGCGAGCGCGGCGGCGCGCACCTCGGCCTCGTTCATCTGCGTGGCGCCGAGCGGATCGTTCTTGCGCAGCGCCCCGGCGTCGGTGATCAGGATCGCGACGCGCGCGCCGTAGGGCTTCCAGTCCATGCGCTCGACGGCATCCATGACGCCGGCGAAGGCATCCTCATTGAAGGAGTGGCTGGAAACCTCGGTCGCGACGATCTGCTGCGCATCGCTCATGACCTGCGCCGGCGTGGTGGCGGGCGACAGCGGCTCGAACACGCGCGACACGTATTCGAGGCCGGGCGTCTTCGTGACGCTGCTGCGGAAGGCGACGAGGCCGATGCCGACCTTGTCGGTCAGCTTCTCGCGCGCCAGGCGGTCGTAGATCTTGCGGATCGCGGTGCGGGCGCGGTCGAGGTAGGGGTTCATCGAGCGCGTCGTGTCGAACACGAACACGACGCCGGTGCGGAAGGCATCGGCAGCCGGCGGCGCGGCGGCCGGCGGCGCCGAGGCGCCCGGATCGACGGTCGCGACCTGCAGCAGCGACAGCGGCTGGCCGTCGGCGCCGAAGGTCTCGGTGTGATCGAAGATCGGCAGCAGGTAGAAGCGCTGGTCGGCGATCGCGGTCGCGGCCGGCTCCAGCGCCACGACCGGCACGCCGGGCACGGCACTGCCTTTCGCCGCGGCGATCTTCTTCTGCCAGTCGCGCACCACCTGCCGCGCATCGGACTGCACGAACAGGTTTTCGAGCGGTGCGCGCTCGCCGAAGAACATCACCGGGTCACGGCCGCTGCGCTCGGTGAACTTCAGCGTCAGCGTCTGGCGCCAGTCGTAGCCCTTGCTGCCGTCCATCCAGCCCTCGGCGCGGCCGTCGCTGGCACCGCCGATGCGCAGCCAGGTGCCGCCGCCGACGCTGCGCCGCTCGTAGACGTAGTAGATCGCGAACGGATCGAGCGCATGCAGCTGCCGGCCGCCGGGCGCATCGAAGAGCGCCGCGCCGGGACCGAGCACGACGCGCTGGAACAGCGTCTTCTTGCCGGGGATCAGCAGCGGGCGGTTGCCGCTCGCGACCGGAGCGTCCTGCGTACGCGGCGGCTCGGCGACCGGCGGTTTCGGCTCGGGCGGCGTCTGCACGAGCGGCGGCTGTGGTTCGGAAGGCGGGGTCTGCGCGACCGGCGGCTTCGGTTCGGAAGGCGGCGTCTGCGCAACCGG
>NZ_DAOLKE010000493.1:0-2069 GCF_035331805.1 Plasticicumulans sp.
CGACGAGGGCCTGCAGAAGCTGCTCGCCGCGCGCGAGGCGCTGTCGGCGCTCGCGCCCGAGTACTTCTCGGTGACTTACGGCGCCGGCGGCACGACGCGCGAGCGCACCTTCGAGGCCGTGCACCGCATCGCCGCGACCGGCGCCGAGGCCGCGCCGCACCTGACCTGCGTCGGCTCGACGCGCGCCGGCATCGCCGGAATCCTCGACGACTACCGCGCCCACGGCATCCGCCGGCTGGTGGCGCTGCGCGGCGACATTCCCTCCGGCATGCGCGAGATCGGTGAATTCCGCTACGCCAGCGAACTGGTCGCCTTCGTGCGCGAGCATGCCGGCCGGCACTTCCGCATCGAGGTCGCCGCCTACCCGGAATACCACCCGCAGGCCGCGAGCCCCGAGCGCGATCTCGACGCCTTCGTGCACAAGGTCGCCGCCGGCGCCGATGCCGCGATCACGCAGTACTTCTACAACGCCGATGCCTACTTCCGCTTCGTCGACACCGTGCGTGCGCGCGGCGTCACGATCCCGGTCGTGCCCGGCATCATGCCGATCACCAACTACGCGCAGCTCGCGCGCTTCTCCGATGCCTGCGGCGCCGAGATCCCGCGCTGGATCCGGCGCAAGCTCGAAGCCTTCGGCGAGGACCGCGACTCGATCCGCGCCTTCGGCCTCGACGTGGTCGCGGCGATGTGCGAGCGCCTGCTGGCGCAGGGCGCGCCGGGCCTGCACTTCTACACGATGAACCTCGCCGGCCCGACGCTGGCGATCGCCGAACGCCTCGGCCTGTCCGCACGCTGAGCCGTGGCGCGATACTGGCCTTCCGGTCACCGGGCCGGTCACCATGAGTGAGTCTTCGCCATGTCCGTGCGCCGCCGTCTGTCGCTGCTGTTGCCCGTAGCTCTCGCCTTGCTTGCCGGCTGCGCGACCACGCCGCCGCCGTTCGATCCGGGCGCGGTCGCCGGGCGGGCGACGGCCTGGCCCGATCCGCTCGCCGCCTGCGCGAACTTCTCGTCCCGCCCCGAATACGCGCCGCTGCGCGCGCATCTGGCGCTCGACAACCTCGCCGGCCAGACGCCGGCGATGCGCGCCGATCGTGCGAAACCCACCCGCAGCGAGCGCGCGCTGATCCGGCGCTGGGCCGGCGAGCGGCAGGTCTGCCTGACCGAGAGCGTGCAGGCGCAGCGGCCGCAGTCCTCGCTGACGATGATCGCGATCGACGAGGAGATGCTCGCCTCGACGCAGGCGCTCGATGCCGAACTCGCCGCCGGGCGCCTGAGCTACGGCGCCTATGCCGAGCGCCGCCAGCACATCGCCGATCACTACAACGACGACTGGCAGCGCGCCGAGGCCGCCTGGGTCGGCGAGCTGAACGCCGCCCGCGCCCGGCGCATGCAGCAGCGTGCGGCCTGGGGCGCCGGCGATCCCTTCTACGAGGACCGCTTCGGCGGCCCGATGCCGGGCGTGAGCATCGGCATCGGCGTCGGACGCGGCCTGTGAGCCGCAGGTCCGCCATGCGCAACGCCGATCTCGTCGCCCGCGACCTTGCCGTCGTCTGGCATCCGTGCACGCAGATGAAGGATCACGAGTCCGTGCCGCTGCTGCCGATCGTGCGCGGGCGCGGCGTCTGGCTCGAAGACGCCGATGGCCGGCGCTATCTCGATGCGATCAGCTCGTGGTGGACGAATCTCTTCGGCCACGCGCACCCGGCGATCAACGCCGCGCTGAAGGATCAGCTCGATGCGCTCGAACACGTGCTGCTCGCCGGCTGCACGCATGCACCGGTCATCGAGCTGTCCGAGCGGCTCGTCGCGCTGGCGCCGCAGGGCCTGACGCGCGCGTTCTACTGCGACAACGGCTCCAGCGCGATCGAGGCCGCGCTGAAGATGAGCTTCCACTACTGGCTGAACGTCAGCGGCCGCCCGGACAAGCGCCGCTTCGTGACGCTCGCCAACAGCTACCACGGCGAGACGCTCGGTGCGCTCGCGGTCGGCGACGTGGCGCTGTTCAAGCAGACCTACGCGCCGCTGATCGTCGAGGCGCTGACCGTGCCCTCGCCCGATGCGTATCTCGC
>NZ_DAOLKE010000494.1:0-2067 GCF_035331805.1 Plasticicumulans sp.
AAGGCCACGGCGGCGTCAGCTTCGGCGACCCGCTCGAAACCGCTTACCGCGTCTGCCTGTGGTCGCGCACCGCGAGCCGCGTGCTGCGGCTGCTCGCGCGCGTGCCGGCCGCCGATGCCGATGCGCTGTACGCCGGCGTGCTCGACCTGCCGTGGGAGGATCACCTCGACCCCGACGGCACGCTCGCGGTCGATTTCGTCGCCGCCGGCCGCAGCGCCATCCGCCACACGCAGTTCGGCGCGCAGCGCGTCAAGGATGCCGTCTGCGACCGGCTGCGCGAGCGCTGCGGCCGGCGGCCCTCGGTCGATCGCGCCGCGCCGGACCTGCGCATCAACGTGCATGCCAGCGGCGAGACGGCCGACGTCGCGCTCGATCTCTCCGGTGAATCCCTGCACCGGCGCGGCTACCGCGAGGACGGCGCGCTGGCGCCGCTGAAGGAGAACCTCGCCGCCGCGCTGCTGCTGAAGGCCGGCTGGCCGGCGATCGTCGAAGCCGGCGGCGCGCTGCTCGACCCGATGTGCGGCTCCGGCACCTTCGTCATCGAGGCCGCGCTGATCGCCGCCGACCGCGCGCCCGGCCTGCTGCGCCCGGACTGGGGCTTCTTCGGCTGGCGCGGCCACGACGCCGGCCTCTGGCGCCTGCTCGTGCTCGAAGCCCGCGAGCGCGCCGCCGCCGGTCTTGCGAAACCGCTGCCGGCGCTGGTCGGCAGCGATCACGAGGCCCGCGCGATCCGCGCCGCGCTGACCAACGCCGGTCAGGCCGAAATCGCGAAGCTCGTGCACTTCGAACGCCGCGAACTCGCCGGCGCCGTGCCACCGAAGGGCGCGCCCGGCCTCGTCATCGTCAATCCGCCCTACGGCGAGCGCCTCGGCGAACTCGAAGCCCTCGCCGACACCTACGCCGCGCTCGGCGACTTGCTGAAGGCGCGCTTCGGCGACTGGCAGGCGGCGGTGTTCACCGGCAACCCCGATCTCGGCAAGCGCATGGGCCTGCGCGCCGGCAAGGTGCATGCGTTCTACAACGGCCCGATCGAATGCAAGCTGCTGCGCTTCGAGGTCACGCCCGAGCAGCACGTCGATCGCGAGGCCGCCGACCGCCGCCGCGCCGGGCAGGCGATCGAACGCGCGCTCGCCGCCGGCGCCGATGCGCTGGTCAACCGCGTGCAGAAGAACCTGAAGACGCTCGGCAAGTGGGCGCGGCGCGAGGGCATCGACTGCTGGCGCGTCTACGACGCCGACATCCCCGAATACGCGCTGGCGATCGATCTCTACGGCGAGCACGCGCACGTGCAGGAATACGAGGCACCGAAGTCGATCGACCCCGACAAGGCGCAGGCCCGCCTCGAACAGGCGCTGACCGTGCTGCCGCAGGCGCTCGGCCTGCCGCGCGAGCGCATCGCGCTGAAGGTGCGCCGCCGCCAGCGCGGCCTGGAGCAGTACGAGAAACAGGCCGAGCGGCGCGAATACCTCGAAGTGCGCGAAGGCGAGGCGCGGCTGTGGGTGAACCTGCACGACTACCTCGACACCGGCCTGTTCCTCGACCACCGGCTGACGCGCGCGCGGGTCGCGGCGCTGGCCCGCGGCCGCGACTTCCTGAACCTGTTCGCCTACACCGGCACCGCCACCGTGCAGGCCGCGCTCGCCGGTGCGCGCTCGACCACCAGCGTCGACCTGTCGGCGACCTATCTCGACTGGGCGCAGGCCAATCTGGAGCTGAACGGCCTGACCGGCCCCGAACACCGCTTCGAGCGCGCCGACTGCCTCGCCTGGCTCGAACGCGCGCGCGGACGCTGGGGCGTGATCTTCCTCGATCCGCCGACCTTCTCGAACTCCAAGCGCATGGACGGCACGCTCGACGTACAGCGCGACCACGTGCCGCTGATCCGCGCCGCCGCGGCGCTGCTCGAGGACGACGGCGTGCTGGTGTTCTCGAACAACCACCGGCGCTTCCGCCTCGACACCGACGCCCTCGCCGCCCTCGGCCTCGCGGCCGAGGACATCAGCGCGCAGACCATCCCGAAGGACTTCGAACGCAACCCGCGCATTCACCGCTGCTGGCTGATCCGGC
>NZ_DAOLKE010000495.1:0-2050 GCF_035331805.1 Plasticicumulans sp.
GTCGCTGCAGGCGCTGCTGCCGCGGCTGGTGCCGCCCGCCCGGCTCGGCAGCGCGGTCGCGGCCTCGGCCTCGGCGATGCAGACCGCCGTGATCACCGGCCCGGCGCTGGCCGGTTTCGTCTACGCCGCCGGGCCGGCAGCGGTGTTCGCGGCCAGCGCGCTGCTGTGGGCGCTCGCGAGCCTGCAGCTGGCGCGCATCGAGCCGCTGAACCGCCCGGCCACCAGCGCACCGCCGCCGGGGCTCGACACGCTGTTCGCCGGCATCACCTTCATCCGCAGCCGGCCGGTCGTGCTCGGCGCGATCTCGCTCGACCTGTTCGCGGTGCTGCTCGGCGGCGCGACCGCGCTGCTGCCGATCTACGCGCGCGACATCCTGCTGACCGGCCCGCTCGGCCTCGGCCTGCTGCGCTCGGCACCGGCGATCGGCGCGCTGGCGATGTCGCTGTGGCTGTCGCGCCATCCGCCGCAGCGCGGCGTCGGCCGGCTGATGTTCGCGGCCGTCGCGGTGTTCGGCGTCGCGACGCTGGTGTTCGCGCTGTCGACGCAGTTCGCGCTGTCGCTGGCGGCGCTGGTCGTGCTCGGGGCCTCGGACATGATCAGCGTCGTGATCCGCGCCTCGCTGGTGCAGCTCGAAACCCCGGACGAGATGCGCGGCCGCGTCAGCGCGGTCAATTCGATCTTCATCGGCGCCTCGAACCAGTTCGGCGAATTCGAATCCGGACTGACCGCGGCGCTGTTCGGCACCGTGCCGGCCGCCGCGCTCGGCGGACTCGGCACGCTGCTCGTGGTGCTGGTGTGGATGCGGCTGTTCCCGGACCTGCGCCGGCGCGAGCGCCTGCTGGAGACCGGCACCGGCTGAAAGCCCCCGGCGGCCCCGCTGTCCGAAAATTAACCTCTGCGACGGAATGGCTCTGCCATATCGGGTACGCCGTCCGCCGGGCCCCGGTGGCCGGACGGCGGCACTCCGTGCATCTCCCCCCGATCCGGCCATTCCCCCGCCAGGAGGTTTCCCATGCATTTCAGCAAGCGACTCGGTGCCGAGTTCATCGGCACGTTCTGGCTCGTGCTCGGCGGTTGCGGCAGTGCCGTGCTGGCCGCGGCGTTTCCGCAGGTCGGCATCGGCCTGCACGGCGTGGCGCTCGCCTTCGGCCTGACCGTGCTGACGATGGCCTACGCGATCGGCCATGTTTCCGGCTGCCACCTGAACCCGGCGGTCACGGTCGGCCTGACCGTCGGCGGCCGCTTCCCGGCGCAGGAGGTCGTGCCTTATGTCGTCGCGCAGGTGCTCGGGGCGACGGCAGCGGCCTTCGTGCTGTATCTGATCGCCACCGGCAAGGCCGGCGCGTCGATCGGCGGCTTCGCGGCCAACGGCTACGGCGAGCTGTCGCCCGGCAAGTACGGCCTCGGCGCGGCGCTGATCACCGAGGTGGTCATGACCGCGATGTTCCTGTTCGTGATCATGGGCGCGACCGATGCACGCGCACCGGCCGGCTTCGCGCCGATCGCGATCGGCCTGTGCCTGACGCTGATCCACCTGATCAGCATCCCGGTCACCAACACCTCGGTGAACCCGGCGCGCTCGACCTCGCAGGCCCTGTTCGCCGGCAGTGAATACCTCGGTCAGCTCTGGCTGTTCTGGCTCGCGCCGATCGTCGGCGGCGCCATCGGCGCGCTCGTCTACCGCGCGGTGTGCAGCGAGCTGAAGCCGGCCGTGGCACCGGTCGAGGATCTGCGCCCGGCCGCCTGAGCCGGCATCTGCCCCTGCCCTGCCCCCGGGCGCCCGCGCGGCGCCCGGGGCGTCTGCGGCGGCTGGCATCCGCGGCGGCGCTCTGGAAGGATGCGCGACCCGTCCCGCCCGGAGTATCTGCCCCGATGTCCGATGCCCGCCTGCGCGCCACGCTGACCGGCGCCGTCGCGATCCTGCTGTGGGCGACGCTCGCGCTCGGCGCGACGCTCTCCGCCGGCCTGCCGCCGTTCGAGCTGCTGGCGCTGACCTTCTCGATCGGCGGCCTCGCCGGCCTCGCCGTCGTCGCGCGCGGCGGCCGGCTCG
>NZ_DAOLKE010000496.1:0-2042 GCF_035331805.1 Plasticicumulans sp.
GCCGCCGCCGCGAACCGGCCGGTGCGCTGGTCGCTGAGCGGCAACGAGGCCTCGGGGCTCGGGGCGCTGCGCGGCGGCGTGCGCTTCGTCGCCGCGTATCCGATCACGCCGGCGACCGAGATCCTCGAATGGCTGGCCCCGCGCCTGCCGCCGCTCGGCGGCTGCCTGGTGCAGGCCGAGGACGAACTGGCCTCGGTCAACATGATCCTCGGCGGCGCCTTCGGCGGCGTGCCGTCGCTGACCGCGACCTCCGGGCCGGGCCTGGCGCTGATGACCGAATCGCTCGGCCTCGGCGTGGCCTCCGAAACCCCGGTCGTGGTCTGCAACGTCATGCGCGGCGGCCCGTCGACCGGCATCCCGACCAAGTCCGAGCAGTCCGACCTCGACATCGCGCTGCACGGCCTGCACGGCGATGCACCGCACCTCGTCACCGCCGCCACCGGCATCGCCGACTGCGCGTTCACGACGCAGTGGACCGTGCAGCTCGCCGAGGCGCTGCAGGTGCCGGCGATCGTGCTGAGCGACCAGGCCATGGGCCAGTCGCGCGCCGTCGTCGATGCGCTGCCCGATCCGGGTTTCCGCGCCGTGCGCCTGACCGCGCCGGCCGGCGTCGAGGGCTACCAGCGCTACGCCGTCACCGAATCCGGCGTCTCGCCGATGGCCGTGCCCGGCACGCCGGGCGGCAGCTTCGTCGCCGACGGCCTCGAACACGCGCCGCGCGGCACACCGTCGACGCAGGCCGCGCACCACCGCGAACAGCTCGACAAGCGCCACCGCAAGCTCGAAGTCCACGACTACGGCGAGCACTGGGCGCTGCTCGAAGGCGCACGCGACGCCGAGACCGCCGTGATCTGCTTCGGCTCGCTGACCGCCGCGGCACGCGAGGCGGTCGACCGGCTCAACGCCGCCGGCACGCCGGTGCGGCTGATCTCGCTGCGCCTGCTCGCCCCGGCGCTGCCGCTCGCCTTCGCCGCGGCGCTGCGCGGCGTGCGCCATGCGCTCGTCGTCGAACAGAACCACAGCCGGCAGTTCCTCGGCCATCTGCGCAGCCACTACCCGCTGCCGGTGCACACGCACGGCTACCACCGGCCCGGCCCGGTCGCGATCCGCCCCGGCGAGATCGTCGCCGCCGTCCGCTCCCTGCTCGCGCCGGTCGAGGCGCCCGTGACCGTCGAGGACTGACCGCCATGAACGACTGCAAGCTCACCCCCGCGCCAGCCCCGCTGACTGCCAAGGACTACCGCTCCGACCTCAAGCCGGTCTGGTGCGCCGGCTGCGGCGACTACGCCGTCATCGCCGCGATCACGCGCGCGCTCGCCGAACTGCAGCTGCCGCGCGAGGACGTGGCCTTCGTCTCCGGCATCGGCTGCTCGTCGCGCATCCCGGCGTACTCGGCCGTCTACGGCTTCCACGGCGTGCACGGCCGGGCGCTGCCGCTCGCCACCGGCCTCAAGGTCGCGCGGCCCGATCTGACCGTGCTGGTCGCCGGCGGCGACGGCGACGGCTTCTCGATCGGCGGCAATCACTTCCTGCACGCCTGCCGGCGCAACGCCGATGTGACCTACATCGTCATGGACAACAGCGTCTACGGCATGACCAAGGGCCAGGCCTCGCCGACCACGGCCGCCGACTGGACCGGCAGCGTGCTGACGCCCGACGGCCCCGGCGTGCCGGCGTTCCGGCCGCTGGAGATCGCACTCGCCGCCGGCGCAAGCTTCATCGCCCGCGCCTTCTCCGGCGACCCGACCACACTGGCCGCGCAGATCGTCGCCGGCATCCGCCACGAGGGCTTCTCGCTGATCCACGTGCTCTGCCCGTGCGTGACCTACCGGCCCGAGCAGCAGAAGGAGTTCAAGGCGCGCGTACACGCCGAATGGCAGCCGACCGACGACCGCCGCGAAGCCTTCGGCCGCCTGCTCGATGACGACGGCTACGCGACCGGCATCCTGTACCGCAACCCGCGCCCGGCCTACCGCGCGCCGCAGGTGGCAGCGACGACGCTGGACGCGATCGCCGCCGGCTTCGAGGTGGCGGCGGCCTGA
>NZ_DAOLKE010000497.1:0-2022 GCF_035331805.1 Plasticicumulans sp.
CGAAGCCGAAGCCGGCGTGCAGCGTGCGCGTCGCGGCCTCGACCCGCTCGATGCGTCCGCCGTCCGAGCCCGGCACCCATTCCAGCTGCTGGCCGTACAGGGCCTGCCAGCCTTCGCGAAACAGCGCCTGCTTCGAGAATCTGTCCTTGGCATCGAGGATCAGGAGCTTCGCGCGCGGCCGGGCGCGCCTGAGCCACCACGCGATCAGGCTGGCGCGCTCGTACGGCCCGGGCGGGCAGCGATAGGGCTCGGGCGGCACGCTGATCAGCACCGTGCCGCCGTCGGGCAGGGCTTCGAGCTGGCGGCGCAGCAGCACGGTCTGGGCGCCGGCCTCCCAGGCATGCGGCAGGATTGCGGCGGCCGCGGCGTCGTAGCCGGGCAGCGCATCGAACGCGAGCTCGACGCCGGGGGCGAGCACGAGCCGATCGGCGACCAGGGCGCTGCCATCGTCGAGCTGCACGCGCTTCGCGACCGGATCGACGGCGATCGCCTCGCCGTAACGGACTTCGACGCCGGCATGCGCAAGCGCATCGTGCCGCTGTTCGAGTTCGTCGAGCCCGAGCCGCCCGGCCAGCAGCAGATTGCTGAACGGGCAGGTGTAATAGGGGTCGGGGCGGGTCAGCAGCGTCACGGCGAGCGCCGGATCGAGGCGCTGCAGGTACTTCGCGCAGCAGGCGCCGGCGTAACCGCCGCCGACCACCAGCACGCGCGCCGGCGGTGCTGCCGGCAGGCGCCGGCTCAGCGCCGCGAAACCGGCCAGCGCCGCCGCGCCGACGAAACCGCGCCGCGTCAGGCGCATCACTCGCGCCGGCCCGCGAACCAGGCGGCGAGCCGCGCGAGTTCCTCGTCGCTGTAGCCGCGGGCGATGCGGTTCATGACCGTGCCGCTGCTGGCACCGGACCTGTATTCACCCAGCGCCAGCAGCAGGAAGCGCTCGCTCCTGCCGGCAAGGGACGGGATGGCGCCGCGGCTGACGCCGTCCGTGCCGTGGCAGCCGAAGCAGGCGGCGGCGAGCCCGAAACCGCGCCCGGGCACCTCGGCCGGCAGCCGGAGCGGGGCGAGGAGCAGCAGGGCGGCCAGCATGCCGCGCGCCAGCCTGCAAGCCACGGTGCGCCGGCGCTCCCTTTACTCGGTGGTGGCGCCGTGCTCGTGACCGTGATCGCCGGGAGCCGGCGGATTCGGCTGCACGTCGACCTCGACGGTGACCTCGCCGGCGCGCTCGAACTTCAGCGTCAGCGGGAATTTCGAGCCGCCTTCCAGCGGCTTCTTCAGGTCCATCAGCATCACGTGCAGGCCGCCGGGCTTGAGCTGCGTGACCGTGCCCTGCTCGATCGCAATCGACTCGACCGGCCGCATCTTCATGACGCCGCCGTCCATCTGGTGCGTGTGCAGTTCGGCCCGGGCCGCGACCGGCGTGCTGGCGCTGACGAGCTTGTCGCTGCCATCGCCATGTTCGTGCAGGGTCAGATACACGGCACCGTTCTGTGCATTCGGCGGGGTCGGTCGCGCCCACGGATGCTCGATGTGCATGCCCTTGAGCAGGTATTCATGGGCATGCACCGGCAGCACGGCGGCAGCGATGGCGAGGGCAAGCCCTGCGCGCAGGACGGATCTCATGAGGCACTCCGGGAGGGTTTCTGGGGGACGCCGAGTGTAGACGCCCGCTGGCGGCGCGGGGCCGGATGCGACGACGGGCCGCAAGCCGCCGGGGGGTTCAGAACGGGATGTCGTCGTCGAGGTTGTCGTCGAAACCGCCGGAGGCCGCCGGCGGCTGCGCGGCCGGGGCCGGACGGCCGGAAGCACGGGGCGCCGCCGGCATCTCGCCGCCGTCGCGCTCGAACGGCGCGCTGCCGCCGCCGGACTTGCCGCCGAGCATCTGCATGTCGCTGGCGACGATCTCGGTCGTGTACTGATCGCGCCCTTCCTTGTCCTGCCACTTGCGCGTGCGCAGGCTGCCCTCGATGTAGACCTGCGAACCCTTGCGCAGGTATTCGGCGGCGATCTCGGCGAGCTTCTTGAACA
>NZ_DAOLKE010000498.1:0-1992 GCF_035331805.1 Plasticicumulans sp.
TGGTGCCCCGGAGAGGATTCGAACCTCCGACCTTCCCCTTAGGAGGGGGACGCTCTATCCAGCTGAGCTACCGGGGCGGGGTGTGGGCAGGCGGGAGCCGGATGCTAGCACGGTCGGCTGGCGGATGGCTGCTCCGCCGGCCGTGAGGGCGGGCTTCAGCCGCCGACATGCCTCGCGATGTACGCCTTCACCTGCGCGGCATCGGCGTCGATGACCTCGAAGCGCTGCGGCAGGGATTCGAGCCGTTCGTAGCCGTCCGGGCGCCCGGGCTTGCGGCCGAGGGCTTCGATGATGGTTTCCTCGAACTTCGCCGCCAGCGCGGTTTCGAGCACGATCATCGGCACGCCGGGCTCGATGAATTCGCGCGCGACCTTGAGGCCGTCGGCGGTGTGCGTGTCGATCACGTCGTCGAAGCGCGCGGCGGTGTCGCGGATGGTGGCGAGGCGGTCGGCGTGCGTGCTGCTGCCGGAGACGAAGCCGTAGCGCCCGGTGATCGCGGCGAATTCCGGCGTGCCGGACAGATCGAAGGCGCCGCCGGCGTCGACCCGCGCCCAGAGTTCGCGCACCTTTGCGGCATCGCGGCCCATCAGGTCGAACACGAAGCGCTCGAAGTTCGAGGCCTTGGAGATGTCCATCGACGGACTCGACGTGTGCCAGGTCTCGGCACTGGCGCGCGGGCGGTAGACGCCCGTGCGGAAGAACTCGTCGAGCACGTCGTTCTCGTTGGTCGCGAGCACCAGCCGGCGGATCGGCAGGCCCATCTGCCGCGCGATGTGGCCGGCGCAGATGTTGCCGAAGTTGCCGCTCGGCACCGCGAACGCGACTTCCTCGTCGTTGCTGCGGGTCGCCGCGAAGTAACCGCGGAAGTAGTACACGACCTGCGCGACCACGCGCGCCCAGTTGATCGAGTTGACCGTGCCGATGCGATGGCGCGCCTTGAAGGCGTGATCGTTGGAGACGGCCTTGACGATGTCCTGACAGTCGTCGAACACGCCGCGCACGGCGAGGTTGTGGATGTTCGGGTCGAGCAGGCTGAACATCTGCGCGGTCTGGAAGGCGCTCATCTTGCCGTGCGGCGACAGCATGAACACGCGGATGCCGCGCTTGCCGCGCATCGCGTACTCGGCGCTCGATCCGGTGTCGCCGCTGGTGGCGCCGAGGATGTTCAGCTCCTCGCCGCTCTGTCCGAGCACGTACTCGAAGAGATTCCCGAGCAGCTGCATCGCCATGTCCTTGAACGCCAGCGTCGGGCCGTTCGAGAGACCGAGGATGTGCAGGCCGGGTTCGAGCGTGCGCAGCGGCGTGATCGCGTCGCTGCGGTAGACGGCGGCGGTGTAGGTCTTCGCGGTCAGTGCGCGCAGGTCGGCTTCCGGGAGGTCGGTCGCGAACTTGCGCAGGATTTCGAAGGCCAGTTCCGCATACGGCAGCTCGCGCCAGGCGGCGAGTTCGGCCGCGCTCACCTGCGGATAGTGCTCGGGCAGGTAGAGGCCGCCGTCCGGCGCCAGGCCGGCGAGCAGGATGTCGGAAAACGTGCGGGCCGCGGCGTCGCCGCGCGTGCTGAGGTACTGCATGACGGTGCGGATTCCCCGGGTGGGCGCGGAAACAGAGCGGCGATTATACGCAAGCACCGCCCTCGCCCACGGGTGCGCCGCAAGCCGTCAGCTAGTCGCCGGCGGGCTTTGCGCAGCGCAGCAAAGCGTTATGCTGGTGCGCAGCCCGCCGACCGGAGCCTGCAGATGACCGCTGTTGCCGCGAAACCCGAGGGGCTGCTGATCGATCTGGCCGGCGTGCTGCACGTCAACGACCGCGCGCTGCCGGGAGCGGCCGAAACGCTGGCGCGCCTCGCCGCGGCCGGCGTGCCGCATGCCTTCGTCACCAACACCACGCGCCAGACGCGCACGGCGATCGCCGCCCAGCTCGCCGGGCTCGGCCTGCCGGTGCCGGAATCGCGCATCGTCAGCGCCGTCGATGCCACGCACGACTGGCTGGCCG
>NZ_DAOLKE010000499.1:0-1987 GCF_035331805.1 Plasticicumulans sp.
AGCCCAGCTTGCGCAGAGCAATCCCCACGCGCGTTTGCAAATCTCGGGTCAGCTTCGACGCATCCAGCTTCAACCCATCCATAACCGCATCTGCAATCGAAAAATCGGAAACCTGCGAGAACGCCCAATCGTGCAGCGCATCGATCAAGCCCTCCGGCTGCTCCCTGGCGAGCTGCTCCGGATCGAACAGCGCTCTCTGCTCGTGCTGATCCGGCCAGAACCTTTCGCCCTGCTCAAAGCGCCACAGCGCCTCGGCGAACAACTGCTCGCGCATCGCCCGCAAGCCGTCGAGGTGAATTTCCCCGACCTCAACCGGCCAAAAACGCCGCCCGCCCGTCGGGTCTTTGTTCCACTCCCATTCGTTTGTCGTCCCCACAAACACGCACTGCCGACGCAGACGAATTTGACGCCGGCCATACACCGGCCGAAAATCGTCGTACTGCCTGGAAAGAAATGACTTCTGCCTGCTCGACTCGACGCGGGTCACGGACCCCATTTCCGGAAACTCGTAAACCCACTTACCGAGCAACGCTGCCATCGAATCCTTGTGTTGAAGATCTAGATCGGTATCGCCGAACCAGGCGCCGCCGAGAACCGCCGCAACGGACGACTTCCCGCGACCCTGCGTGCCCTCCAGCACCAGACAGTAGTCGAACTTCACGCCGGGCCGCATCACGCGCGCCACCATGCCGATCAGGAACCACTTCGCTACCCGCCGAATGTACTCCGACTCTTTTGCCTCGACGAAATCCGTCAGCCAGCATTCCGTCCGCTCGATCCCATCCCACCGAGGAAGCGCACGCAACCACTGCCGCACCGGATGGTACGAATTACCCAGCGCCAGCGTCTCGATCGCCTCAGCCACCAACGCTGTCGCGGGCGCGAACCTGAAATTCCGGGTCAGCCACATCGCACAGCGGGAATCGTCCGCCGCGCCCCATTCACCCGTTTCGCCGCCGAAGTACGGCGGAGGCCGCAGCTTCATCGTGCGCGCGGCAAACTCATCGAACCCGAGCACGCCCGACCACTGCCGGGAATTCAGCAAAATGTCGTGCACGTTCGACAAACACGCAGCCAGCTCGCCGTGCTTCGTGTAAAGCAGCGTTTGGCGCCACGCCGCCGACGCATTCGCATCGCAAACGTCCGGCGGCGCATCGTCCGGCGCGTGCTCCGGCGCCCCGCCGCTGGCCGGCTCATCGGACAACAGCCGCGCGCGCTCGCGCACCCAGGCCGCCAGCGCATCCCCGGTCAGCCCCTCGGCGACCGCGTCCGCGATGTCCCATCCGGCCGCCACCTCGCCCGGCGCCGGAATGCGCACCTGCCAGACCTTGCAGCCCATAGCGCGCGCCAGCGCACAAATCTTGCGCATGGCCGCAAAGCCGGGCTGCTTCGCTTCCGGCAAAAGCTGGCCCGTGTGCCGATTCGTGTGCGCGTCGCAGTCCGGAAACAGCAACACCTTGCGGCCCGTCAGCGGAAGCCAATCCGACTTATCCACCGCCCCGCAGCCGCCCGACCAGGTCACGACGACCAAATCCGGCAGCTCGATCGCACCCACATCGGCGCACTTCTCGCCCTCGACCACCATCACCGTCGCCTCGGGCCGCGCCGCCAAACGATCCAGGCCATACAGCGGACGCGGAACCGGAAACGCAATCCAGCGCCAGCCCGTTTTTCCAGTCGCCTCGTGCCGACACCACGTCAACGGCAGAACCTCTTTCCCGCCGCTCGACGTCGTAAATCGGCAGATGTAGCCGAGCACCTCGCCGGCCGCATTGCGGTAGCACCACTGCGCCTGCGGAATGCCGCGCGCCGGATGCGCCTTCGGCGGCTCCCCAGCGCCCTCGGGCACCGGCAATTGGGGAACCCATAACGAACGCGGCTTCGCCGGCGCCGGCGGCGCTGGCGCTTGCGCCTTCTCATCGACCCTCTCGGCCGGCCGCGGCCCATTGCCGGGCGCCTTGCCGCGCGCTTTGCCGGACGACTTCAC
>NZ_DAOLKE010000500.1:0-1972 GCF_035331805.1 Plasticicumulans sp.
CCGGCGAGCGCGGCCTCGTCGACCAGCCCGCCGCGGGCGGTGTTGATCAGCAGCGCCGTCGGCTTCATGCGCGCCAGCCGCGCGGCGTCGAACAGGTTGCGCGTCGTGTCGTTCAGCGGGCAGTGCAGCGTGACCACGTCGGCGAGCGCGAGCAGTTCATCGAGCGGCACGCGCCCGGGCCCGGCCGGGCGGCCGGGCAGCTGCGCGATGCGCACGTCCATGCCGAAGGCTTCGGCGAGCCGCGCCGTGCCCTGACCGAGCTCGCCCCAGCCGACCACGGCCAGCACCTTGCCGGCGAGTTCGCGGATCGGGTGATCGAGCAGGCAGAACTGCGCGGCCCGCGGCCAGGCCCCGCCGGCCAGGTCGCGCTGGTAGGCGAGGAAGTTCGTCGACAGCGCCAGCATCAGCAGGATCGCGTGCTGCGCGACCGCCGGCGTGCCGTAGCCGCGGCAGTTGACGACCGGGATGCCGCGCGCGCGCGCCGCTTCGAGATCGACGTTGTTGGTGCCGGTGGCGGCGACGCAGATCAGCTTCAGCGCCGCGGCCGTGGCGAGGGTCGCGGCATCGAGCACGACCTTGTTGACGATGACGATGTCGGCGCCGCGGATGCGCACGGCGACCTCGTCGGGGGCGGTGGCGGCGTAGCCGGTGAAGCGATCGAGCGCATGGGTCAGCGCCGAGAAATCGAGATCGCCGAGATCGAGCGAGGCGCGGTCGAGGAAGACGCCGTGCATGGGGCGGGATACCTGCGGGCAACGGGGGAAACGCGGGCCCGGCGGGGCGCCGGCAAACCCGGAATATAATCGATGCGCCCGTTCCCGCACGCTCCGAGGAAGCCTCCCGCATGTCCGGACCGGACTCCCGCGCTTCAGCCCCTGTTCACGTCCACGGCCGTGCCGAGACGACCGGCATCCTGCTGGTCAACCTCGGCACGCCGGACGCCCCGACGCCGACGGCACTGCGCCGCTATCTCGCCGAGTTCCTGTGGGACCGGCGCGTCGTCGAGATCCCGCGGCCGCTGTGGTGGCTGATCCTGCACGGCATCATCCTGCGCACGCGCCCGGCGAAGTCGGCGGCCAAGTACGCGACGGTCTGGACGCCGGAAGGCTCGCCGCTGCTCGCGATCGGCCGCCGCCAGCAGGCCGGGCTGCAGGCGCGGCTCGCGGCCGGCGACCATGGCCCGCTGCAGGTCGCGCTCGGCATGCGCTACGGCCAGCCGTCGATCGCCACGGCGCTCGCCGAGCTGCGCGCCGCCGGCTGCACGCGGCTGCTGGTGCTGCCGCTGTATCCGCAGTACTCGGCCGCGACCACGGCCACGGCCTTCGATGCGCTCGCCGCCGAACTCGCGCGCTGGCGCCGGTTGCCGGAACTGCGCTGCGTGATGCAGTACCACGACGAGCCGGCCTGGGTGGACGCCGTCGCCGCGAGCCTCGATCAGCACGCCGCCGCCCACGGCGGCCTGGCCGAGCGCGTGCTGTTCTCGTTCCACGGCCTGCCGAAACGCAACCTCGCGCTCGGCGATCCCTACCACTGCCAGTGCCTGAAGAGCGCGCGCCTGATCGCCGGGCGGCTCGGGCTCGCCGACGATCGCTGGGCCGTGGCCTTCCAGTCGCGCTTCGGGCGCGCCGAGTGGCTCAGGCCCTACACCAGCGAGACCCTGCAGCAGTGGGCGCGCACCGGCGTGCGCAGCGTCGACGTGATCTGCCCGGGCTTCGCGGCCGACTGTCTGGAGACGCTCGAAGAGATCGCGATCGAGAACCGCCTGCTGTTCGAGCAGGCCGGCGGCGAGCGGCTGCGCTACGTGCCGGCGCTGAACGACGCGCCGGCGCACCTCGACGCGCTCGCGCAGCTGGTCCGCCGCCATTGCAGCGGCTGGCCGGGCTTTGCCGGCGGACCGGCGCCGCACGCGGCGGCCGAGCTCGCCGCCTAAAGCAATTTGCAGCAGCTTATCGGTCAGCAGACCGCGGTAAAG
>NZ_DAOLKE010000501.1:0-1958 GCF_035331805.1 Plasticicumulans sp.
CGGCCTCGTGCCAGGCATCGGCGCGGCTGATGCCGATGTCCTTCAGCATCGCGTCGCTGAGCGCGAGCAGCGCGCGGCGCTGGCGGTAGCGCCGGTAGCCGGCGGCGAGCCAGTGGCCGAAGCCGTTCAGCCGGGCACGCAGTCCGAGGCGCGGCAGGCCGTTCCAGACATCGGCGAGGCTGTGCGAGGCGTGGCCGGCGACGGCCGGCAGCAGCGACAGCAGGGACGGGCGAAGCAGGTGTTTGCGGAGCATGGCGGCTCTCCTTCGTGGTGTGAGGCCAGCATGGTCCGCGCTGATTGATTCATCCAACGAATAGGTTTAATGACTGCCATCAACCATACTGATGACACTCGCCCTGCCGGAGCCGCCGTCATGCCCGTGAATTTCGATACCGACCTGCTGCGCACCTTCGTCGCCATCGTCGATGCCGGCGGCTTCACGCAGGCCGCGAAGCAGGTCCACCGCACGCAGTCGGCGGTGTCGATGCAGGTGCGCCGGCTGGAGGAACAGGTCGGCAAGCCGCTGTTCCAGCGCGACGGCCGCGGCGTGCAGCTCGCCCCCGACGGCGAGGCGCTGCTCGGCTACGCGCGCCGGCTGCTGAAGCTGCACGACGAGGCCGTCGCGGCGCTGACGCAGCCCGAACTCGCCGGCAGCGTGCGCCTCGGCACGCCCGACGATTACGTCGCCCGCTTCCTGCCCGACATCCTCGCCCGCTACGCGCGCTGCTGCCCGCGCGTGCAGGTCGAGGTGCTCTGCGAGCCGAGCGTCAACCTGCGCCGGCTGCTGGCCGAGGACCGCCTCGATCTGGCGCTGGTCACCTGCCTGCCGGGCAGCGAGAGCGGCGAGATCGTGCGCCGCGAGCCGACCGTCTGGGCCTGCTCGGCGCGGCATCTGGCGCACGAGGTCGAGCCGCTGCCGCTGGCGCTGTTCCAGCCCGGCTGCTGGTGCCGCGACGCCGCGCTCGGTGCGCTGGCGCAGAGCGGCCGGCCGTACCGCATCGCCTACACCAGCGCCAGCATCGCCGGCGTGCTGGCGGCGGTGTCGGCGGGGCTGGCGGTCACGGCCGCGGCGCGCAGCGCGCTGACGCCGGACCTGCGCGTGCTGATGCAGGAGGACGGCTTCCCGCCGCTGCCGATCACCGCCATCGCGCTGCTGCGCGGCCTGCGGCCGACGCCGGCGACCGAGCAGCTCGCCGCGCACATCCGCGAAGGCTTCGGCGCCGACGATCCGCTGCCCTCGGTGTGCTCGCTGAGCGAAGAACCCGCCTGAGCCGCCCCCGCCGCCGCGCGCCCGCGGCGGCGCGGTTACAAAGCGCCGACAGAACCCCGATGCCGCCGTGGAGGTCGCGTCGCACCCTCGTGCCGACGCCGTGCCGACGACACGCTCCCGACTTCACCACGACCGGAGACTTCCGATGACTGTTCCCGCTTCCGCCGAACGCTACGGCGCGGTCGCCCGCGCCCTGCACTGGAGCATGTTCCTGCTGATCGCCGCGATGTGCCTCGCCGTCGAGGCGCGCGGCTGGCTGCCGAAGGAATCGGCGACGCGCGCCAGCCTGATGTTCTTCCACAAGTCCTGCGGCGTGGCGGTGTTCGCGCTGGTCTGGCTGCGGCTGGCGTGGCGCGCGATGCACCCGGCCCCGAAGCTGCCGGCCGGCCCCGCCTGGCAGCATTTCGCCGCGCATGCCGGCCACGTCGCGCTGTATCTGCTGATGATCGGCCTGCCGCTGACCGGTTATCTGACCTCGGCCTACGCCGGCCGCGCCGTGCCGTTCTTCGGCCTGTTCGAGCTGCCGCTCGCGGTCGGCCCGGACGAGGCCCTCGGCCACACCGTCAAGGAATTCCACGAAGCCGGCGCCACCGTGCTGTACGTGGTCGTCGCCGTACACGTCGGCGCGGCGCTGTGGCACCACTTCGTGCAGAAGGACACGGTGCTGACGCGCATGCTGCCGCAGCGC
>NZ_DAOLKE010000502.1:0-1944 GCF_035331805.1 Plasticicumulans sp.
CGGGCACCGGGCGCGAGCCCGAGCTTTTCAGCTCGTGCTGTCGCAGCCGGCGGCCGAAAAGCTCGGGCTCGCGCCCGGTGCCCGGGTCGAGGCCGTGATCGTGCGCACGCGCGCCGGACGCGAGGAGGGTGCGCGCGTGACGCTGACGCTCGCCGGCATCGCCCCGCTCGCGGCCTTCGATCGCGACGGTGCCTTCGTCGCGCTCGATCTGCTCGAAGCCGCCGAGGACTGGCGCGACGGTTTCGGCGTGCCGCGGCTGGAATGGCCCGGCGAGGCGCGACCCGGCAAGGGGCGGGTGTATCCGGGTTTCCGGCTGTACGCGCGCACGCTGGAGGATGTGGCACCGCTGCGCAGTGCGCTGGTGGCCGAGGGGCTGGAGGTGGTCACGCAGGCCGACGCCATCGACAACGTCCGCCGCCTCGCCCGCAACCTCGACCTGCTGTTCGCCGCCATCGCCGCGCTCGGTGGCAGCGGCTACGTGGCGGCGACCGCCGCGGCGAGCCTCGCCACCGTCGAACGCAAGCGCCGCGAACTGTCACTGCTGCGCCTGCTCGGCCTGCCGACCCGCGGCCTGCTGCTGTTCCCGCTCGCGCAGGCCGCCTGCACCGCCGGCTTCGGCCTGCTGCTCGCCTTCGTGCTGTATTTCGGCGCGAGCTTCGGCCTGAACCTGCTGTTCGCGACCGACACCGGCGAACAGCTCTGCCGCCTGCTGCCGCAGCACGCGGCCATCGCCGTCGGCGCAACGCTGACGGCGGTGGCGCTGGCCGCCCTGGTCGGGGGCCTGCGCGCGACGCGCATCGAGCCGTCGGAGGGGTGGCGGGAGGTGTGAGGCCGATCACGGCGGAACACACCGTCTTTTCAGCCCATCCCCCAGGTGGGGAAGGGAATCAGATCCCGTGACGTGCCCAGAAGTCCGCAGGTCTTACGACCGGATACTGGCTCGCCAGCGCCAGCAAGTCCTTGTCGCCGGTGATCAGGTAGTTGGCCTTTGACGCCAGCAGGGTGAGCAGCACGGGTTGATCGGCCGGGTCGCGCAGCGTCGCATCCTGCACGCCCTCCGGTTCGACCACATCGGCGATGAACATGAAGCTGTCTGCCAGATCACGGATTTCGGTCTGCGTCAGGTGAACCCGCGGCAGACGGGGCAGCACCCGGACCAGTTCGTCCAGGATGTACCGGGACAGCACGACCTCCAGGCCGCCTTGACGCCACGCAGCCCCAATGCGTCCCGGTACGCTGCCCGGACAGGCGAGCCCCGACACCAGTACGCTGGTGTCGAGCACGACGCGTAAAGCCGACATCAGCGCTGCTTGCGCTCGGCCGCCACGGCAGCGTCGATCTCGGCCATGCCTTCATCGGCCGGCACCGCGGCATACGCCTCGGCGATGCGTTCGCTGAGCGCATCGAAGCGCTCCCGCATGCGCCGGATGCGGGCGAACAGTTCGGCATCGACGAGTGCGGCAACGGGCTTCCCATCCTTGTTGATGAGGATGCTGTCGTTGCGGTACTGCACCTGATTGAGCATTTCGCCCAGGTTCTGCCGGAAGTTCACGGCGCTGACTTCGGTGATCATCATGCCCCCATGGCCATATTGGTCGATATGGTCATCATCATACGGATTCATTGCTTTATCCAGCCGGGAGGCGGTGGGTTGTCCCGTCTGGTGATGACGGCCGGGTTGCCTGCGTCGCCCCGGCCTGCGCGCTGAATCCTGCCCTGACCGACACCGGCGTGCCTGCGCCGGCCCTGTCCAAAGCTCCGTTTTCGACTCATTTTGGGGCGACGCCGCCCCGAAATGAGTCGGCGTCGACGGTTGAACCGTCGGCGCCGATGGTTCAAGTGTCGTCTCCGGTACTCGGAACCCCCGAACAGGCCATCCGGATGCCGGTGGTGCTGGCTGAAGTGCCGTTTCCGGTGTTCCGGATACCGGCGCCGGGGAGCAAA
>NZ_DAOLKE010000503.1:0-1929 GCF_035331805.1 Plasticicumulans sp.
CGTGATGGACGCCGTGCGCCTGATCCGCCGCGAACTCGCCGGTCGCGTGCCGCTGATCGGCTTCTCCGGCAGCCCGTGGACGCTCGCGACCTACATGGTCGAAGGCGGCTCCAGCAAGGAGTTCGCGAAGGTCAAGGGCCTGATGTACGAACAGCCGCAAGTGCTGCACAAGCTGCTCGGCACGGTCACGCGCGCGGTCATCGCCTACCTGAACGCGCAGATCGGCGCCGGTGCGCAGGCGGTGATGGTGTTCGACACCTGGGGCGGTGCACTGTCGCCGGCCACCTACCGCAGCTTCTCGCTCGACTACATGGCGCGCATCGTCGAAGGCCTCAACCGCGAGGCCGAAGGCCGGCGCGTGCCGGTGATCCTGTTCACGAAGGGCGGCGGAGCCTGGCTCGAAGCGATGGCCGACACCGGCTGCGATGCGCTCGGCCTCGACTGGACCACCGACATCGGCGAGGCCCGTGCCCGCGTCGGCAGCCGCGTGGCGCTGCAGGGCAACCTCGATCCCTGCGTGCTGTACGCCTCGCCCGAGCGCATCCGCGCCGAGGTCGGTCAGGTGCTCGCCGGCTACGGTCGCGGCAGCGGTCACGTCTTCAACCTCGGCCACGGCATCCACCCGCACGTCGATCCGGAACACGCCGGCGCGATGGTCGCCGCGGTCCACGAACTGTCGCGCGCCTATCACGGCGGCCAGACCGACTGAGACGACAGGGAGCGTCGTGGACCAGCAGCAGACCTCGAACCCGGCCCGTGGCGGCCGCCGCATCCTGTCCTGCGGCGTCATCGTGCTGCGCGCGTCCGCCGGCGGCAGCGGCGGCAACTGGGAATATCTGCTGCTGCGCGCCTTCAACTACTGGGACTTCCCGAAAGGCATGCGCGAGCCCGGCGAGCACCCGCTCAGCACGGCGCTGCGCGAGGTGCGCGAGGAAACCACGATCGACTCGCTCGATTTCCGCTGGGGCGAGGTGTTCCGCGAGACGCCGCCGTACAACCACGGCTGCAAGGTCGCGCGCTATTACCTGGCCGTGGCCCCGGCCGATGCCACGGTCGACCTGCCGGTCAGCCCCGAGCTCGGCCGGCCCGAGCACAGCGAATTCCGCTGGGTGACGCGGCGCGAGGCCTGGAGCCTGCTGACGCCGCGCGTGCGCGCGATCCTGCGCTGGTCCGACACCATCCTGAGCCGTCCGCCGCGCCAGGACGCGCCCGCGCCGCTGCCGTCGCCCGCCGACTGAAATTCACATTAAGCCCGCCCTGCGGCGCGGTCGGGCCGATTTACAGTTCCGGCCCCCGCGTCTATGCCTATGGCCCGCGTCCCCAAGAACGAAGCCCAGGCAGTTCAAGACCACCGCCCCGGAGGCCCGCCATCATGCAGACTCACAAGTACCGCCCGCTGAAATTCCGCCACCTCGACACCGGGGTCACCTGCTTCCGCCCGCGCCAGCATCTGCCCGATCGCATCACGCAGGACAGCCCGGCGACCGACGCGATGACCGACCTGCGTCAGGTCAGCGCCCAGATGGTGTCGCTGCAGACGCCGATGAACGTCGCGCTGGAACGCATGATCAAGGGCGGCGTGCGCCTGCTGCTGGTGGCCGACCCGGACGGCACGATCCGCGGCGTCATCACCAGCCGCGACATCCAGGGCGAGAAGCCGATGAAGCTGATGGAGAAGACCGGCACGAAGCGCGAGGAACTGACCGTACGCGACATCATGACGCTGTACCCGCGCCTCGAAGTGCTCGACATCACCGACGTGCTGCGCGCCACGGTCGGCGACATCATCGCGACGCTGCGCGAGCAGGGCCGCCAGCACGCGCTGGTGGTCGACACCGATCCGGACAGCGGCAAGGAGGCGGTGCGCGGCATCTTCTCGCTGTCGCAGATCGGCCAGCAGCTCGGCCTCGAAATCCACCCGCAGGCGCG
>NZ_DAOLKE010000504.1:0-1925 GCF_035331805.1 Plasticicumulans sp.
CCGGTGCCGGCGCGTCGTCCCCGGCCGGTGACCAGCGATCGAGCACGACGCTGGCGCGCACGCCGCTGCCCTGCGCCAGCCGCGGCGCGCCGGCGTTGTAGCGGATGTCGCCGCGCTCGATGCGCGGGGCCTGCGGGAAGTCATCGAGTTCGAGCAGCACGCGCAGCTCGCGGCCGTAGTCGAGGCTCAGCCGGGCACGCTCGCGCGTGCCGACCTCGACCTTCAGCGCCAGCGGGCGCTTGTCCTCGGCACGCTTGCCGAGCGGCGCCGGCAGGTCGAGCGCGAGGCCGCTCAGCGGGCTGTCGAAGCCGAGCACGTACTGCGGCGCGCCGGCGCGCGCGGCCGGCACGGTCAGCGTCAGCACGCCGTCGGTCTCGCCGCTCGCGAGCGCATCGCGGCCGCTGCCGGACAGCTCGTCGGCGGCCTCGCCGAGCAGCGTCTGCAGCCGGTAGCGGCCGGCGAGCCGGAACACCGTCTCGCCGTTGCCGGCGCCGCCGGTGCTGGCGACATCGAGGCGCATCGGCTCGTCGCCGAACAGCAGGCCGAGGTTCTCGGCGCTCAGGCTGCCGTCGTCGAAATCGAGCGCGCCGTGCAGGTGCGTGAAATGCCAGCCGGCATCGGGCAGATCGAGCGTGCCGCCGAGGAAGTGGATGCGGCCGCGCCCGTCCATCGGCCGGCCATCGGTCGGGATGCGCAGCGCCAGATCGACGGTGTGCGGCCCGCCGAGCGTCATCGCCTCGGCGAAGGGCCCGAGGCGCGCGCGCACCGGCGTCTCGCGCAGGATGCGCTGCAGCTGCGCGCCATCGGCACGGCTGACGCCGTCGACCTCGACCAGCGTGTGTTCGAGATCGGCGATGCGCACTTCGGCCGTGACCGGCACGCCGAGCAGCGTCGCCGATTCGGCCTGCACCGTCAGGCCCGGACCGGCGAACACGACCCCGGCTTCGAGGTTTTCGAGCCGCGGCCAGCCGGGCGCGAAGTCGAGCGTCGTGTCCTCGACGCGGAAGCGCGCCTCGAACTCGCCGTCGCCGTCGCGGTACGGAAAGCCGTCGGCGCGGCCGCGCAGGCGCACGTGGCCGTCGTAGCCGCTGCCGGCGACCAGCCCGCGATCGAGCCAGTCCATGCCGCCTTCGCCGATGACCTGATCCGGCAGATAGGTCGGCGCAGCCCCGACCTGCAGGCGCGGCACCTCGGCGCTGAGGTCCAGATACGGCGCACCGCCGCCGGCCGGCAGCGTCACCGAGCCGGTGACGATCGCGGCGATGCCGGGGGTCGCGAGTTCGAGGCGTCCGATGTCGATGCGCCAGCCGCCATCCTCGGTCTGCATCCAGTCGAGGCGCCCGCGCGCGGTCTCGAAGAAGAACGGCGAGCGGAATACCGCGCTCGCCTCGAAGCTCAGCCACGGCGCGTCGAAATCGAGCCGCCCGTGCGTCGCCGTGAGCTGCAGCGTGCCGTCGAGCCGGTCGATGCCGGGCACGGCGCCATCGGCGTGCACGCGCAGGTCCTCGACCAGCGCCGCCGCCGCCCAGGCGTCGGGGTGCGCCGGATCGAAGCGCAGGCGGGCCTGCGGGATGCGCAGCGAAGGCTGCAGCCGCGCAAGCCAGCCGCCGGCTTCGGGTCCGGCCTGCGCGGCGGCGAGGCGCAGCAGCGCATCGACCGGCAGATCGGTCGCGCCCAGTTCGAGCTGGCCATCGGCCGCGCGCTTCACGCCGAGCGTGCCGCCTTCGATGCGCGCACCGTCGGCGTCGTGGGCGCTGTAGTCGAGCGCCGCCTGCCAGGGGCCATCGGGGTCCGTCGCCACGTCATCGCGGCGCCAGTCGAAGCGCAGGCCGAGCCGCGGCAGGCCGGCAAGCAGCGGCGCGAGCCCCGGCAGCGCCGGCAGGGCGGCCGGCTGACGGCACGGTCACGCGCCTGCTCGGGCGGCT
>NZ_DAOLKE010000505.1:0-1914 GCF_035331805.1 Plasticicumulans sp.
TCCAGCCCGAACCGCGCCAGATACTTGCGCAGCCGGTCCGCATCATTCGGATTCGCCTTGCCCGCTCTGGAAACCGCGAACAGCTCGCGCCCGGCGGCCGACAACGATGCGCTGCCACGGCAGACGCGCAGCACCTCGGCGAGCTGCACGCGATCGAAGCGATCGAGCCCCGCCGCGGCTTCGGCGCCGAGCAGTGCGCTGACCGGGTCGTCGCCGGCGGACTCCTCCTCCGGCCGCTCGCCCCACTGCCCGCGCAGCCGGTCGAGTTCCTCGGTGACCGTGTCCACGTCGATGCGCCCGCCCTCGGCCAGCGTCGCCATGCGCAGCACCGAGGCGCCGAGTTCGCGGAAGTTGCCGCGCCAGGGCGCGTCCGGGCCGGTCGCGAAGTCGAGGTAGCGGCGGCGGGCTTCAGCGTTGAAGCGCACGCGCTGGCCTTGCTCGCGCGCGTGGCGTTCGAGCTCGAAGTCGAGGTTCGGCTCGATGTCCTCGCGCCGCTCGGCCAGACCCGGCAGCCGGAAGGTCCACAGATTGATCCGTGCGTATAAATCCTCGCGGAAGCGCCCGGCCGCGACCTCGGCGGCCAGATCGCGGTGCGTGCCGGCGATCAGCTCGAAGCGGCTTTCGACTTCCTTGTCGGCGCCGACCGGCAGGAAGCGGCCGTCCTCGATCGCCTTCAGCAGCATCGCCTGCTCATCCGGCCCGAGTTCGCCGATCTCGTCGAGGAACAGAAGCCCCTTGTCGGCACTGCGCAGCAGGCCGGCGCGTTCGGTCTGCGCGCCGGTGTAGGCACCGCGCTTGTGGCCGAACAGCGCCGACATCGCGCCATCGCCGCGCAGCGTCGCGCAGTTGACCTCGACGAAGGCACCGCTCAACCGGTGGCGGGCGCGCTTGAGTTCGTAGATGCGCCTCGCCAGAAAGCTCTTGCCGGCGCCGGTCGGCCCGAGCAGCAGCAGCGGCGCACGCGAGCGCAGCGCAACACGTTCGATGCGCGCGATCGTCGTGTTGAAGGCCGGATTGCGGGTGGCGATGCCGGCTTTCAGGAAATCCGCCTGCTCGACCTGCTCGCGCGCGAAGCGCCGGGCGATGCGGTCGTAACGTGACAGGTCGAGGTCGATCACCGCGCAACTGCCGGGATCGCTGGCGATCTGCTTGCGCGGCGGCGCCGTCTGCAGCAGCCGCGCCGGCAGCTCGCGCGCTTCGGTCAGCAGGAACAGGCAGATCTGCGCGACGTGCGTGCCGGTGGTGATGTGCACGAGGTAATCCTCGGCCTCGGGCGCGAACGGATAGCCGCGCGCGAAGTCGTGCAGCGCGCCGTAGACCTCCTCGAAATCCCACGGATCGCTCATCGTCAGCGCGTGCAGCGTCAGCGTCGTCTCGGGCGAGATGAAACCGATGTCGCTGGCGACGTGTTCGGCCAGCTCGCGGAAGCGCGCCTCGTACAGCAGCTCGAAACGGTCGATCACGCAATCCGGCTGCTGGCACAGCGCCACGCTCGGGCGCCACTTCTCCCAGCGCCCGGCGCCCTTGCCGCTGTCGAGCGTGGTGCCGAGCAGACCGATGACGACCAGCGGACGGTTCCGGGACATGAGGCAGGCTTCCGGGGGACAGGAGCCATCAGGATAAATCCTGATCCGTACGGATCAGAAACCCGTGCGCCATGGAAGCCCTTGCGGCAGCGCACCGGCCACGCAAATCCCTGCCGGATCAGCCTGCTGCAGCGCGAAGCCCGCAACTGGCACGCTGCCTGCGATACCGGGGCCATCCCCCGACGCCACGACCGCCGGCGCAACCAGCCGGCGAGGAGTCCCGCGATGAGCAGCAAGACCGAACTCAGCCACGAAGTCATGAACGTCCCGGACGGCGTGCCGGTGAAGATGTGGACGCGCGGCGTGCCGGTCGATGACAAGGCGCGTG
>NZ_DAOLKE010000506.1:0-1909 GCF_035331805.1 Plasticicumulans sp.
CAACCTCGACAAGGCGCGCCGGCTGCTGTGGCCGATCAAGCAGAAGTACGGCCGCAGCCTGTCGTGGGCCGATCTCTACATCCTCGCCGGCAACGTCGCGCTGGAATCGATGGGCTGCAGGACCTTCGGCTTCGGTGGCGGACGCGAGGACATCTGGGAGCCGGAAAAGGACATCTACTGGGGCGCCGAGACGACCTGGCTCGGCGACCGGCGTTACTCCGGCGAGCACGACCAGCTCGAAAATCCGCTCGCCGCCGTGCAGATGGGCCTGATCTACGTGAATCCGGAGGGCCCGAACGGCAATCCCGATCCGGTCGCCTCCGGCCGCGACATCCGCGAAACCTTCGCGCGCATGGCGATGAACGACTACGAGACCGTCGCACTGACCGCCGGCGGTCACACCTTCGGCAAGTGCCACGGCGCCGGCGATCCGGCGCTGGTCGGGCGCGAGCCCGAGGGCGCCGGCATCGAGGAGCTCGGCCTCGGCTGGCGCAACGCCCACGGCAGCGGCAAGGGCGCCGACCAGACCGGCAGCGGCCTCGAAGGCTCGTGGACGCCGACGCCGACGCGCTTCGACATGAGCTACTTCGACATGCTGTTCGGCAACGAATGGGAACTGACGAAGAGCCCGGCCGGCGCGCAGCAGTGGCAGCCGAAGGTGACGACCGAACAGAACCAGGCGCCGGCCGCCGATGATCCGGGCAGGCGCGTGCCGATCATGATGACCACCGCCGACATGGCGATGCGCATGGACCCGGTCTACGGACCGATCGCCCGGCACTTCCACGCGCATCCCGAGGAATTCGCCGATGCCTTCGCGCGCGCGTGGTTCAAGCTCACGCACCGCGACATGGGGCCGCGCACGCGCTACCTCGGCCCGGAAGTCCCGGCCGAGGAACTGATCTGGCAGGACCCGATTCCGGCTCTCGACCACGCGCTGATCGATGCGCAGGACATCGCGACGCTGAAGCAGCGCGTGCTGGCCTCGGGCCTGTCGATCGCCGAGCTGGTGTCGACGGCCTGGGCCTCGGCCTCGACCTTCCGCGGCTCCGACCTGCGCGGCGGCGCCAACGGCGCGCGCATCCGGCTGGCGCCGCAGAAGGACTGGGCGGTCAACCAGCCGCAGCGGCTCGCGCAGGTGCTGCAGACGCTCGAAGCGATCCAGCGCGAATTCAACGATGCACAGACCGGTGGCAAACGGGTTTCGCTCGCCGACCTGATCGTGCTGGCCGGCGGCGCCGGCGTCGAGCAGGCGGCGCGCAAGGGCGGCTTCGACGTGAGCGTGCCGTTTGTGCCGGGGCGCATGGACGCGACGCAGGCGCAGACCGACATCGACAGCTTCGCGGTGCTGGAGCCGATCGCCGACGGTTTCCGCAACTACCGGAAGGCGCGCTACAGCGTTTCGGCCGAACAACTGCTGGTCGATCGGGCACAGCTGCTGACGCTGACGCCGCCGGAACTGACGGTGCTGATCGGCGGCCTGCGCGTGCTCGGCGCCAATTACCAGCAGAGCGCACACGGCGTATTCACCGACCGCCCGGAAACCCTGAGCACCGACTTCTTCGTCAACCTGCTCGACATGGGCACGGTCTGGACGGCAAGCGAGGCGGATCCGGAGCTGTTCACCGGCAGCGACCGCGGAACCGGTCAGCCGAAATGGACGGCAACGCGTGTCGACCTGATCTTCGGCTCGCATTCGGAACTGCGCGCACTCGCCGAGTATTACGCCAGTGCCGATGCGCAGCGGCAGTTCGTCGACGATTTCGTCGCGGTCTGGAACAAGGTCATGAATCTCGACCGCTTCGATCTGGCCTGATCCGCGTGGTGGCTGGCAGCGGGTGATTTTCCGGTTTCCAACCCCTTTCCCGAAAACGGAAAGGGGTTGGCCGCGCCGGGCACTTCGCGGCCG
>NZ_DAOLKE010000507.1:0-1904 GCF_035331805.1 Plasticicumulans sp.
GCCGCCGTGCAGGTGCCTTCCGACTATTCCACGGTGGCGCGCGTGCTCGGGCTGTGGCCGCTGAGCGTGCTGCCGGTGCAGGCGCTCGGGGCGCGCTACCGGCAGGAAACGCTGGCGCGCCTCGCCGATCCGCCGCCATCGCCCGCCACGACGCAGCGCTTCGGTCCGCTGCCGGCACCGCCGCAGGCGGTCGGCCGGCTGCGCCGCGATGCGCTCGATGTGCCGGTGCCGACCGCCGCCCAGCTCGATGCGCTGTTCGCGCTGCACGCGCCGGTGTTCGAGATCGACGGCCGCACGGATGCCGATCTCCCCGGCCGGCCGCTGCGCCGCGCCGACGGCCGCCTCGACTTCCGGCCCGAGCCGCGCGTCTATCAGTGGCCGTCGCTGAGCCGCCTGCACGGCCGGCCGGTGCTGCAGCTGAACTGGCTGATCTGGTTCGCCGCGCGCCCGCCAGCCGCAGGTGCGCTGTACGCCGGCCGCCTCGACGGCCTGATCTGGCGCGTGACGCTCGACGCCGACGGCCGCCCGTATGTCTACGACTCGATCCACGCCTGCGGCTGCTACCACCTGCTGTTCCCGCGCGCCGGCCTGCGCCTGACGGCCGCCGCCGCGGCGCTGGCGGAAACGCCGATCGCCCCGTACCCGGCGCCGGCGTTTCGCCCCGGTCGTCATCTGCGCCTGCGCATCGCCAGCGCCACGCATTACCTGATCGCGCTCGACGAGGACGACGGCCGCCCGTTCGTGCCGTATCGCAGCGTCGATTACACCGCCCTGTATACCGACACCGATGCCGATGCCGGCACGCAGACCTTGTTCGATCCCGACGGTCTCATTCCCGGCAGCGAGCGCCCGGAGCGCTGGCTGCTGTGGCCGATGGGCGTGGCCTCGGCCGGCGCGATGCGCGAACGCGGCCGGCATGCGATCGCCTTCGTCGGCGAACGCCATTTCGACGATCCCGGCCTGCCGGCCGACTGGCTGGAGGAAAGCCCGCCATGAATCCCCGCCTGCCCCTGCTGTTCGCCCTGCTCGGCAGCCTTGCCGCCGCCCCGGCCCTCGCCGGTTCCGCCGTCGTGCGCTTCGTGCCGGGCGAGCTGAACGGCTGGCAGGTGAAATCCTTCCAGGGTGAAACCACCTACACCCCCGGCCGCATCGACGGCCGCAGCGGCCTGCACGCCGAAGCGAAAGGCACGGCTTCGGGGCTGTTCCGCGAGCAGCGCATCGACCTGACGCAGACGCCGGTGATCGCCTGGGACTGGCGGGTCGATGCGCTGCCGCAGAACGGCCCGGATGAACGCAGCAAGGCCGGCGATGATTTCGCGGCGCGCGTGTACGTGGTGATTTCGGGCGGCGTGGCATTCTGGAAGACGCGGACGCTGGTCTACGTCTGGGCTGCGCGCGAACCGGCCGGTGCGCACTGGGACAATCCGTTCACCGGCAACGCGAAGATGCTCGTGCTGCGCTCCGGCCCGAAGGACCTGCACCACTGGCAGCACGAAACCCGCAACCTCGCCGCCGACCTGCGCACGGCCTTCGGCGAGGACATCCCGGCGGTCGATGCCGTGGCGATCATGACCGACATGGACAATTCCGGGCGGGCGGCGGAAGCGTGGTACGGCGATATCGAATTCCGGGCCGCACCGTAATCCCGGCTTTCTGGACATTTCCGGTGCGCTGGCACACCCTGTCCGCGCCCCCGAACCACCCGACACTGCCGCCCGCGCTGCGAGCGCTCCGGTGCCGCCAAAATCCCGGGCAACGCTCGCAAGCGGAGTTTTCTTTTATAATCAGGATGTTGTAACCACCGCCCGCCACCTGGTCAGCGCCAAGTGCACCTCGCAACCCGCCCTCACCCGCAGCGCTCGCAAACCCAGAAGCAAGTGGTTGTTCCGGAATGTGTTTTTGAG
>NZ_DAOLKE010000508.1:0-1900 GCF_035331805.1 Plasticicumulans sp.
TCGGACGCGCCGCCGGCGCGACCGCGTGCGGCGCGTCCGACGACGCCGCGTGACTCGGCAATCGTCGCGTCGCCGCCCGCGAGCGCACCGCCAGAGGTCGCGCCGGACGAACCGGCGCCGGCCGAGGAGCTTGGCGATGCGCCGGCGGCGGACGATCAGCCGGAACGGGCGGCAGAGCAGGCCGCTGCGCCGGACGAAGTGGGCGATGTGGCGGGCGCACCCGGGATGGGCAGCGTTCCCGGCGTACCCGGCGCGGCCGGCGCACCCGGGGTGGGCGGCGATGAGCCGGCCGCTGGCGAGGCGACACCGCCGGTCGTCGTCACCGCGCGTCTGCCGGCACGCGGCTCGATTCGCTACCGCGTCGAGCGTGGCGACCGCAGTTTCCCGATCGGTTTCGCGCGGCAGGAGTGGGAGGTGCGCGCCGACCGTTACCGGATCAGCGCGCTGAGCGAGACGAGCGGGCTGGTCGCCCTGTTCAAACGCGTGCGCGTCGAGGCCGAGAGTCGCGGCCGGGTCGGTTCCGGCGGCCTCGTTCCGGAGCACTTCGTCGTCCGCCGCAGCGCACGCGAGCGCGCCGAGGAGATCGATTTCGACTGGCCGGCGGGCCAGGTGCGCATGGGCGAGCGGCCGCCGCTGGCGCTGCGCGGCGGGACGCAGGACATCCTGTCGCTGAACTTTCAACTGGCGCTGCTGCCCGAGCATTCCGGCGTCGCCGTGAACGTCGCTACTGGCCGCAAGCTGGCCGGCTATCGGATCGAGGTGATGGGCGAGGAGACGATCGAGACACCGGCGGGCAGTTTCCGCTGCCTGCACCTGCGCCTTGCCGGCACGGCGACGACCGAGCTTTGGCTGGCTTACGAGCAGGCGCTGCTGCCGGTGAAGATTCGCCACGTCGATCGCAAGGGTGACGTCTTCGTGCAGTCGGCGACCCACATCGATTTCACCCGGGAACCCTGATGACGAACATTCACCCCGTTCTGCTCGCGCACGCCGAACGCCTGCTTGGCGAATTGCTGAAGACCCACCTGCCGGCCGACGCGGTCGTTTCGACGTATTTCCGGCACCAGCGCGAACTCGGTCACGCCGATCGGGCGTTCGTCGCCGAGAACGTCTTCGCCGTTCTCCGCCATCGCCGTTCGCTCACCGCGCGCTGTGCCGGCGACCTCAGCTCGCGCCGTCTGCTGCTCGCCGCGCTGGCCTGCCGGCAGGGGCTGAACCTGCGCCAGTTGGCGCCGCTTCTCAACGCCAGCGAAAGCCGCTGGCTGGCGCAGGCCAAGGCGCTGCGCGTGGAAGACCTGCCGCCGGCGGTTCGCCTCGATCTGCCTGACTGGTTGTACGAGCAACTTGCTGGACAATTTTCCGCCGACGACTTGGCTGCGCTGGCGGCGGCGCTCAATCGACCGGCGCCGCTCGACCTGCGCGTCAATCCGCTGAAGACCGACCGGCCGGCGGTGCTCGCTCGCCTGCACGCCGACGGGATTGCCGCGGCCGCCGGACGCTGGTCGCCACTCGCCGTTCGCCTGGCGGAAAAGCCGGCGCTCGCCGCGCATCCGCTGTTCATCGACGGCAGCCTCGAAGTCCAGGACGAAGGCAGTCAGTTGCTCGGTTTTCTGCTCCAGCCGAAGCGCGGCGAAATGGTCGCCGACTTCTGCGCCGGGGCCGGCGGCAAGACCTTGCTGCTCGGCGCTCTGATGCGCTCGCAAGGCCGCCTGTATGCGTTCGACGTTGCCGAGCACCGGCTGGCGCGCCTGAAGCCGCGCCTGGCACGCTCAGGTCTGTCGAACGTACATCCACTGCGCATCGAGTCCGAGCGCGACCTGAAGGTCAAACGGCTGGCCGGCAAGCTCGACCGCGTGCTGGTCGACGCGCCGTGCTCAGGCTTGGGCACGCTGCGCCGCAA
>NZ_DAOLKE010000509.1:0-1895 GCF_035331805.1 Plasticicumulans sp.
CCGAGCAGCGCGCCGAGGCGGCGGCTGGCGCGCACGATGCGCCCGCGCCGCAGCAGCGCCAGACCGATGCCGGAGCGCTCGAACAGCGCGTGCTCGGTATCGAGCAGCGGATCGAGCCGCAGGCGCAGCGAGCGCAGCGTCTCGATGTCGCGGGCCTCGAACAGCAGCAGCTCACCGCCTTCGACCGGGTCGTCGCGGCGCGTGACGCGCACCTCGTGCCAGCGCTCGCCGTCGACCGTGCGCAGCGGCAGTTCGTTGATCCAGACCTCGCCGTGGATCAGCGCCGTCTGGCAGTCGGCGCGATCCTGCGCGCGCATGAACAGCTCGTAGAGATTGCCGGCGCCGCTGCCGAAATGCGCGCGCGCCGCCGGGCTGTGCGCGAGCAGCCAGCCGTCGCCGTCGAACACCGACAGCGGCACGGTCGCGTGCCCGAAGGCGAGCAGCGTGCGCGCCAGCCGCGCCGCGGCCGGGGCGACCAGGCCTTCGACCAGCAGCGCCGGCCCGCCTTCGGCCTCGTTCAGCGCCGCAATCCGCACGCGCGCCGGGCCGCCGGCATACGGCCAGTCCAGCATCTGCGGGCCGCGGTCGAGGCAGTCGCGATACCAGGCGCCGAGGCGGGCGGCCTCGGGCAGTTCCAGCGGCGGCAGGCGTTCGGCCGCAGCGTTGCGCCAGCGCACGCACGGCGGATCGATGGCCATCAGCCACAGCGGGATCTGCAGGGCATCGGGTGAGGGTGGGCGCGCGCCCGGCGTACTGGCATCCACTTTGTCGTGTGCTCTGTGGCAGGCTGCGGCTGCGTACGGATGCGCAGGCGCAGGTGTCGGAATCCACCGGCTGCGCCTGCCCGTGCCTACCCTGCAGGGGCAAGGACGGGGCCTGGCGCCGATCCGGCATGCAGTCGGCGGTATCCGGCATTCTGCAATCAGACCCGGCATGGCCGGCATTGTATGCCGCAGTGCAGCATTCAGCACACTGACCATATGGTCATCATGGTCAGGTTTTCCGGTTTCGACCCGCTCCCCCACGGGTAACGGAGGTTCCAGCATGAAAGTCGGAGTCGTCGGTCTCGGCGCGATGGGTGCGCCCATGGCCCGGAATCTTCACCGTGCCGGCCTGCTCGCGCAGGTCTGGAACCGCAGCGCCGACAAGGCGCAGGCGCTCGCTGCCGAGACCGGCTGCATCGCCGCACCCGATCCGGAATCGCTGGCGCGCGCCTGCGCGGTGGTCATCAGCTGCGTGTCGGCCGATCAGGATCTGCTCGCGGTCGTCGATGCGCTGCTGCCCGGCGCGCATGCCGGCCTGATCGTCTGCGACTGCTCGACGATCGCCGCCGACACCGCCCGCGAGGCTGCGCAGCGCCTCGCCGCGACCGGCACGGCTTTCCTCGACACGCCGGTGTCCGGCGGCGTCGAGGGCGCGCAGAAGGGCACGCTGTCGGTGATGGCCGGCGGCGAGGCCGCAGCCCTCGAACGCGCGCGACCGGCGCTGGAGGCGATCTCGGCGCGCATCACGCACATGGGTCCGGTCGGCAGCGGTCAGGCGACCAAGGCCGTCAACCAGATCATGTGCGCCGGCATCGGCCTGGCGGTCACCGAGGCGCTGGCCTTCGGCGGCGCACTCGGGCTCGATCTCGACAAGGTCGTCGACGTGGTCTCGGCCGGGGCGGCCGGCAACTGGTTCGTCGAGAAGCGCGGCCACACGATGATCCGCGACGACAACGCCGTCGGCTTCAAGACCCGGCTGCTGATCAAGGATCTGGAGATCTGCCTGGCGATGGCCCGCGCCGCCGGCGGCCGGCTGCCGACCGTCGAGACCGTGCTGCCGCAGTACCGCCGGCTGGTCGACGAGGGCTTCGGCGACGAGGATCACTCGGCGCTGTTCCGGCTGCAGCGCGG
>NZ_DAOLKE010000510.1:0-1862 GCF_035331805.1 Plasticicumulans sp.
CGCCTGCGCAAGCAGAAGACCGAACTCGACGGCACGGTCAGCGCCGCGGCCGAGGCCCAGGCCGGACTGAAGCGCCTGCAGGAACAGCAGCAGCGTGCCGAACGCGAGGTCGCGGTGCTCGCGCAAACGCTCGACACCCTGACGGCCCGCAGGGGTGTGCTCGAAGCCGACGCCGCACGTCTGGAGGCGGCCGGCAAGAACCTCGAAGCCACCCGCAGCGAAGCGACCCGGGCCGAAGCCGAGCTGGAACGCCAGCAGGCCCGGCTGTCGCAGATCCGTGCACGGCAGGAATCCCTGGGCGCCGAGGTCGACCGGCTCGATCGCCAGCGCATCGCCCTCGAAGCCACGCTGGCAACGCTCAAGTCCCAGACCGCGGAAGGCGAAACCCTGCACACCCGCATCGCCCAGGATCAGGCCACCGTGCTGACCCTCCGCGAACAGATCGGGCGCCTGCGCGCCGAACACGACGCCGTACAGACCAGCATCGCTTCCGCCCCGTCCTCGAACCCGGTCCCGGCGCCCGCACCGGCTCCGGCCGCAACGGCCACCAGCCCCGACGACGCCCCCCGCTGATGCCTGCAAGGATGTCCCCGCCATGACCCTGGATACCAACACCCTGATCTGGCTTGCTTCCGGCGGCGCGCTGGCCGGCATCATCAGCGTGCTGATCGCACTCGTCTGCGGCCTGCACTACAGCGCAGCCCTGCGGCGCATGCCGGCAGCGGCCTTTCTCGAAGACGTGGTCGCCCGGCTCGATGCGCGACGCGAAGAACTCGCCCGGCTCGACACCCAGCTCGGCGTCCAGCGCGCCGGCCTGAGCCAGCAGCAGTCTGAAACCGAAACGCTGGCCGCCCGGCGCGACGCCCTGAGCGCACAGCTTCGGGATCTGCAGGAAGACCTCGCCGGCCTCGACGGTCGCCGGGCCGAGATCGTCCGTACGGCCGAGGAACTGGGCGAACTGCACACCCAGCTCGCTACCACCCTCGACACGCTGCAGATCCGGCGCGCCGAAGCCGGACAGCTCGAACGCGAAGCCGAACGCGCCCGGGCCGCGCTGGCACTGCTCGATGAGCGCAAGACCGAAATCGAAGCGATCGAGGCCGCCGAACGCGAGGCAAGAGCGCGCCTGCTCGACGCGCAGACCACCCTGACCGCGGCCGGACAGGCCCGGGATGCGGCGCAGCGCGACGAGCAGCAGGCCCTCCGGGCACTCGAAGCCCTGAGCCCCGAGCTGGAACGCCTGCGTACGGAACGCGGGCAGGTCGAGGCCGAACTCTCGGCGCTGCGCGTCGCGCATGATCCTCTGCTGAAGGACACCGAACGCCTGCAACAGCAGCAGGACGCACTGACCCGGCGCGCACGCGAGCTGGAAGACGACATCCAGCGCCTGCAGACCCTGCTGCCGATGCTGGCTGCGAAACTCGAAGGGCTGCGGGAGGAAATCGTCGCCATCACGGACGAGCGGGATGCACTGAAGTCCGAATGCGGGCCGTTGGCCGCCGAAGTCGATGGGCACCGCCAGCAACTGGACAGCCTGCGTACCCGGCATGAAGCGCTCGATGCCGAACTGCAGCGCCTGCAAGCCCTGCAGACGCTGCTCGAAGCCCGGATCGAGCGCCTGCAACAGGAGGCGGACGCACGGCATTCGGAGCTGCAGTCCCTGACCGACGCACGCGAGCCGCTGGCGGCGGAAGTCGACCAGCTGCAGCGCCGGCTGGACCCGCTGCGTGTGCAGCATGACGCGCTGGAAGACGACATCGGCCGTCATCAGGCCCGGCTGCCGACGCTGCAGACGCAGCTCGAAAGCCTGCGGGAGGAAATCGTCGCCATCACGGACGAGCGGGATGCACTGAAGTCCGAAT
>NZ_DAOLKE010000511.1:0-1844 GCF_035331805.1 Plasticicumulans sp.
CCCGCGCCTTCGCGTCCCGCGAAGGCCGCCGTCGCTTCCTGCCCCTCCGGGGCTGGCGCTCCGCGCCCCCTCATGGACCTAAGGGCGAGCCGGAACCCGACGCTCCGGTAGCGGTAGCCAGGCACGTCCCAGTCACGGACGGCGGAACGCACGAGCCTGCCGTCGTAGTTCCACGAGCCGCCGCGCACCACGCGGGAATCGCCCTCGCCTTCAGGACCGCGTGGGTCCTCGCATTCCGCGCCGTCGTACCGCCGCAGGCCGTCGGCGCACCATTCCCAGACGTTGCCGTGCATTTCGTACAGACCCCACGCGTTGGCCGGAAACGTCTTCACCGGCACCGTCGTCTGCCGGTACTCGCCTTGCGCGCCATCCGCGTAAGGACGGTTGCCATGGTAGTTCGCCTGCTGCGTGTCGATCGTCTCGCCGAAACTGAACGGCGTCGTCGTTCCCGCCCGGCAGGCGTACTCCCATTCGGCTTCGCTCGGCAGATCGGCTTCGGCGCCCGGCAGCAGTACGCGCAGCGTTTCCAGAAAGCGCTGCACGTCGTCCCACAACACCTGCTCGACCGGCTGGCGCACATCGCGCTGAAAGCGGCTCGGGTTGTCGCCCATCACCGCCTGCCACAGCGCCTGCGTGCACGCGGTGTCGGCGAGCCAGAAACCGCGCGTCAGTCGCACGCGGTGCTGCGGGCCTTCGTCGTCGAAGCGCCCGCGCTCGTCAGGCGGCGAGCCCATGCGGAATTCGCCGGGTTCGATCCAGCGCAGGCGCTGTACGACGCCGGCGATCGTTGCTTCGAGGTAGACGCCGTAGCGATCGCGGCCGATTTCGCTCGCCCACGCCGGCCGCTGCACGCGCTGGCAGGCGTAGGCGTGCGTGCCGGCGAACACTTCGACGCGCTCGGCGCTGCTCTCGGCGAGCGGCAGCACGGCGTCGTCGGCCGGCAGGCGAAGCCGACGCGTCTGGCGGCCGACACGGACCGGGATGACTTCGCCAGCCAGGCGCAGCAGCGGCCAGCGGCTGCCGCCCGGCGCTGCGCGCGCCAGCGCCAACGCCAAGGTATCGTCGCGCTGGACGAGAACGAACTCGCGCTGCGACGGCGGCTGCGCTGCGACAGCTTGCAGCGCCAGCGCGACTTGCCGCGCGTCGAGCCCGGCCGGGACTTCGTCTTCGCCGCTGAGCACCCAGAGTGGCGCCAGCACGGGCGAATGCTGTTCCAGCCACGCGCGGTCGCCACGGTTGCGCGCCAGCAGGTCGGCGGCGTAGGCGCTCGCCTCGCCGTCGGCCGCGTCGGCGCGCAGCGCAAAGCGCGCGAACCAGTCGCGCGCTTGCGCCACGCGCGCCGCGAACGCCTGGCGCGCTTCTTCGCCGGCGTGCGCGTGCCAGATGAGCAGCTCGGCGGCTTCGGTCGAGCGCCCGCGGAAAGCGTGAAAACGCAGCATTTCGCGCAGCACCGCGCTCTGCTCGGCGGCTTGCAGCTTCTCGCGAAAGCGCTCGCGCCAATCGGCGACGCGCGCCGGAGCGATCTCGCAGAAACGCTCGCCCGCGGCAACGTGCTGGCGATTGCCCCAGACCAGCGCTTCGAGTCCCGGCTCGGCGGCAGCGCCCGCCTCGAGCCGGCGCAAGGCGCGCAGCAAACCCGGCTCGACGCGCACGCAACACGCGAGACGCGTGAGCAGCGCCGCCAGTGCATCGCCAAGCGCGCTGCGATCCACCGCTGCCGGCGCTCCCTGCGCCGCGAGCGGATGGCTCTGTTGGCGCTCGTCCAGGCAATGCACCTGCGCCGCGCGCCGCAGCCGCGCCGGCACCAGGCGGCGCGAGGCCGGCAGCCAGGCGAGCGGGCGCGC
>NZ_DAOLKE010000512.1:0-1840 GCF_035331805.1 Plasticicumulans sp.
GACCCCGCGGCCACCTCCCGCACCGGCGGCAGCGCGCCGGCCACCGACGCGGTCAGCCTGACCCCGCAGTCCCGCCAGCTGCGCGAGGTCGAATCGAAGCTCTCCGAAACCCCGGCCTTTGATTCGGCGCGGGTGGCGGAGCTGCGCAAGGCGATCGAACGCGGCGAATACCGCGTCGACAGCCGGCGTGTCGCCGGCAAGCTGCTGGAGTTCGAGCGTGACCTGTCCGCCCCGGGTGCAGGAGACTGACATGCTGACCGTGCTGATCGAGCAGGAACTCGCCGCGACGCGCGCCCTGCTCGCCGTGCTCGAACAGGAATACTCGGCGCTGCGCGAACGCCACGATGCCGACACGCTCGAGGCCGTCGTGCGCGCCAAGGAAACCGCGGCCGGACGGCTGCAGCAGATCGCCGCCGGGCGCATGCAGCACCTGCTCGGCAGCGGCTATCCGCCCGATGCCGCCGGCCTCGCAGCCTGCATCGCCGCGGTGCCGACCGAGGATCGCTTCCGGCTGAACGCGCTGTGGCGCGAACTGCTCGATGTCGCCGGTCGCGCCTGGAAGCAGAACGGCATCAACGGCGCGGTGATCGCTGCCAGTCGCAGCGCCACCGAACGCGCGCTGGCGCTGCTGCGCGGCCAGGACCCGAACACCTGCCTGTACGGCGCCGACGCCCGCGCCCGCTATGCCACCGGTGGCAGCGTGCGGCCGCTGATCAGTGCCTGAAACCCGTCGCGCATGACGACGCGGGGCAGCGGATGCGATGATCCGCCGCCCCCTTCCGCCGGAACATCCAGTCGATGAGCGTCACAGATTCGTCGCCGCCCGAGGATCGCCGTCAGTATTTCCGCGTCGCCGATGAAGTCGTGCTCGCCTGGGCACGCGTCGATGGCGACGGGCTGGCCGCACTCGCCGAACGCCTGCGCGGCGAAGGCAGCGAAGGCTACGGCTTCGGACCGCTGTACGCGGCGCTGACGCAGGACGCGCAGGGGCTGCTCGCGCAGCTGCGCAGCGAACAGCCACTGGTCGCGCAATACACCGAGAACCTCGAACGCCGGCTCGACATCCTCGCGAGCGCCATCGTGCTCGCCGACATGGGCGTGCACGAGCGCAGCGCCCGCCACGTCAACCTGTCGGCGGGCGGCATCGAGTTCGAGGCCGAGACGGCCCTGGAAACCGATGCGACGCTGGAGCTGCGCTTCGTGATCCATCCGAACCGCTCGGTGATCGTCGCCGGCGCCCGCGTCGCCCGCTGCCTGCCCGCCGATCCGCGCAGCGCCTGGCCGTGGCGCATCGCCGTCGAATTCATCTGCCTGCGCGAGCAGGACCGCCAGATGATCGTGCGCCACGTGATGTTCCGCGAAGCCCGTCACCTGCGCGAACGCCAGCCCTTCGACGACGGAATCTGAGCCTTCAGCCCCGGCGCCGGCCGCGGCTGACCGGCTTTGCGCCACGGCGGCCGGCGGCGCGGCGCGCACTGACGAGCGCCATCAGCACGCAGCCGGCCGACAGCAGCGGCCAGCCACGCGGTGCCCATTCGCGCAGCAGCGTCAGCTGCCAGGCCTCATGCACCGGCAGGCGCGGCAGGGCTTCGGTGAACAGCGGCCACATCAGCACCGCCATCAGCAGGTGCAGCCACCACGGCAGGCGCAGGATCAGGCCGCTCAAGCCGTCGTCCGCGTAGCGCGGCGCGCGTCGCCGTGCCGGGACAGCGGCGCGGGGCTTGCGGCGGGCGGTGGTGCGAGGCTCGGCCGGGGTCTTCGGCGGAGTCGAGGGATCAGCAGACGGGCGGCGCGGCATGCTCGGGCTCCGGTCGGGCGGCCGGCGCAGCGTAGACCGCCG
>NZ_DAOLKE010000513.1:0-1839 GCF_035331805.1 Plasticicumulans sp.
CTGCTCGCCGGCGTGCTGCGCGGACTGCGCGGCGGGCGCGCGGGTTTCATCCGGCGGCTGGCGGCCGGCGTCTGGGCGCCGCACGCGGCGACGCTGGTCATCGGCGTGACCTTCCTGCTGCTGCTGGCGCTGGTCGGGCCGTGGACCTACACCGATCTGCTCGCCGAACTCGCGCACGGTCCGGCGATGGCCGCCGGCCCGCGGCTGCTGCTGTTCGCGGCGCTGCTCGCCGGCGCAGCCTGGGGCGGGCTGAGCGCCGGGCGTTTCCGGCCGCTGGCACCGCGCCTGAGCGCGCTGGTCCGCTGCACGGCCGGCGGTGCGCTGATGGGTCTCGGCAGCCTGCTGATCCCCGGCGGCAACGACGGCCTGCTGCTGCTCGGCATGCCGCTGCTGTGGCCGCACGCCTGGCTCGCGTTCGCGGTCATGGCCGTGACCATCGCGCTGTGGCTCACGCTCGCAGCGCGCGTGCCGCTGCGCTTCAGCCGCCGGCCGGCGTGATGCCGGCCTGCGGATCGGCCGCCCAGATCGACGCCAGATAATCGATGAAGGCATGCACGCGCGCCGACTGGCGGCGGTTGGCCGGCGACACCGCGTGGATCGGGATCGGCTCCGGCTCGTAGTCGCGCAGGATCGGCACGATGCGGCCATCGGCCAGTTCGTCGCCGAACAGCCAGCGCGGCGCGCGCGCGATGCCGAGCCCGGCGAGCGCCAGCTCGCGGATCGCCTCGGAGCTGTTGGTGCGCACGCGCCCGCCGACGCTGACCGACAGCCGCTCGCCGCCGTGGCGGTAGTGCCAGAGGTTGACGGTCGGCGTCGGCGTGAACACCAGGCAGTCGTGCCCGGCGAGTTCGGCCGGCGTGCGCGGCTCGCCGCGACGCGCGAGATATCCCGGCGTCGCGGCCGTGATCCGGCGCGCCTGCCCGAGCGCGCGCGCGATCAGGCCGCTGTCGGCGAGCGGCCCGAGGCGCAGCGCCACGTCGATGTTGTCGGCGACCAGATCGCTGTTGTCGTCGCTGAGCAGCAGCTCGACCGTCACCTGCGGAAAGTGGTCCAGGAAATCCCCGAGCCGCGCCGCGATCCGCCGCCGGCCGAAGCTGACCGGCGCGGCGACACGCAGCGGCCCGGCGACGACCTCGCGCCCGGTCAGGAAGCTGTGCTCGGCGGCATCGACGGCATCGAGGATGCGCCGGCAGTCCTCGTAATAGCGCCGGCCCTCGTCGGTCAGCGACAGCTGGCGCGTGCTGCGCGCGATCAGCCGGCTGCCGAGCCGCGCTTCGAGCGCGCGCACCCGCTTGCTGACATTCGGCTGCGTGGTGTCGAGTTCGCGCGCCACCGCCGAGAAGCTGCCCGATTCGACCACGCGCACGAACATCGCCATCGCCACCAGTCTGTCCATCTTCGCTCCGATACCCCGATGCTCCGATTCATGCCGCCAGGGCATGCCGACTATATCGATTGCGCGTCTTATCGCCGGGGCCGGCGCGGCCGAGACTGCACGCCATCCCGCCGCACTGCAGCAAGGCCGCGACGGGGGATCCGACCAGAACCTGCCTCCCGAGGTCCACGCCATGAACGCCAGAACCCTGATCACCGCTGCCGCCCTGACCTTCGCCGTCGCCGGTTTCGCCCAGGCCCGCGAGAGCGACAGCTACCCGCCGATCGAATGGACGCACGGCGACGCCGCGCAGACCACCCCGGCCACCGCGCCGCGCACCGCCGCCACCGACAGCTTCGATGCCCGCATGCGCGCCACCGGCAGCGACGAGCACTACTGCGCACTCGATTACCCGCTGAACCCGAAGACCGGCACCAACGCCGAAGCGAGCCTGTGCTGATGCC
>NZ_DAOLKE010000514.1:0-1835 GCF_035331805.1 Plasticicumulans sp.
ACCGGCGCGTCGGCCTCGGCCTCGCGCAGCAGCGCGCCGGCGAGCGGCTGCGCGGCCGGCAGGCACAGCGACGCGAACGGCTGCGCGTGCAGCTCGGCCTCATGCCGGCCGGTCAGGCGCTCCAGCGCCGGGTTCACGCGCTCGATGCGGCCCTCGGCATCGCAGACGATCAGCGCATCCGACATCGCCGCCAGCACGCCGGAGATGAAGCCGTGCGCGTCCTCCAGTTCGGCGTGCTTGTGTTCGAGCTCGACCTGATAGCGCACGAGATCGGCGTAGACCTCGTCCATCTTGCGGATCACCTCGATCCACGCCGCATCGGCGGCCTCGCCGCCCGGCAGCGTCGCCGGATCGGGCAGGCCGGCCGTGTCGTCGGTGTCGTAGCCGCCCGCCATCGCCGCCACGCCTCAGTCGTCCGCCGGTCCGAGACCGTGGCGCGCGAGCTTGGCGCGCAGGCCGACCCGTGACAGCCCGAGTTCGTCGGCCGCGCGCGTCTTGTTCCAGCGCAGCCGGTTCAGGGTTTCCTCAAGGATCGCGCGCTCCAGCCGGTCGAGCCGCGCGACCAGCGTGCCGCCGGCGGCCACGGCGGGATCGTCGCCGGAGGCGGCCTCGGCGGCGCCGGGACCGATGCCCGGCGACAGCTGCTGCGGACCGAGCAGCGGCTCGTCGGCGAGGGCGATCAGGCGCTGCAGTTCGTTGCGCAGCTCGCGGACGTTGCCGGGCCAGTCGTGGCGCACGAGGCGCGCGAGGGTTTCCGGCGCGCAGCCGTCGATGCGCACGCCGAAGGCCGCGGCGATGTCGGCGATCAGCGCCTGCGCGATCGGCGCGATGTCGTCGGGGCGCGCGCGCAGCGGCGGCACTTCGAGCACGAAGCCGGCGAGGCGGTAGTACAGGTCCTCGCGGAAGCGCCCGGCGCGCACCTCGGCGGCCAGATCGCGGTTGGTCGCGGCGATCACGCGCACGTCGCAGCGCTGCGTGCGCGCGCTGCCGACCGGGCGGAACTCGCCTTCCTGCAGCACGCGCAGCAGCCGCACCTGGAAGGCCGGCGAGATCTCGCCGATCTCGTCGAGGAACAGCGTGCCGCCGTCGGCCTGCGCGAACAGGCCCTGGCGGTCCTCGAAGGCGCCGGTGTAGGCGCCCTTGCGGTGGCCGAACAGCTCGCTTTCGAGCAGCGTGTCGGGCAGGGCCGCGCAGTTCTCGACCACGAACGGGCGTTCGGCGCGCGGGCTGTTGTAGTGCACGGCGCGCGCGAGCAGCTCCTTGCCGGTGCCGGATTCGCCGGCGATCAGCAGCGGGATGTCGTAGAGCGCGATGCGCGCGGCCAGCGTGCAGACCTCATCGAGCGGACTGCCCGGTGCGCGCACGAGGCGCGCGAAGGCGTGCTGCTCGCGCAGCTGCCGGCGGCGCGCACCGAGGCGCTGCTGCACGGCCGGCGCGGTCAGCTTCAGCTCCAGCGCCAGCGTCTCGTTCTCGCGCTGCAGGCGCGCGAGCTGCACGGCGCCGCGCACGGTCAGCAGCAGCGCATCCGGCGTCCACGGCTTGGTCAGGTACTGGTAGATGCCGGCGCGGTTGACGCCGGCGATGATGTCCTCGGCGTCGGTGTAGCCGGAGACGATGATGCGCACCGTGTCCGGCCACTGCTCGCGCACGCGCGCCAGAAACACCACCCCGGTCTCGCCCGGCATGCGCTGGTCGCAGAGGATCACCTGCACCCATTCGCGCGCGAGGATGCGTTCGGCCTCGGCGCTGCCGGTGGCGGTCAGCACGTCGAACTCGTCTTCGAGCACGCGCGTGATCGTCTGCAGCGAACGCGGCTCGTCATCGACGACCAGCAC
>NZ_DAOLKE010000515.1:0-1830 GCF_035331805.1 Plasticicumulans sp.
GGTTGCTTTCGGCGTCGATCAGGAAGTTCGCGCGCACGACGACGCGCTCGCCCTCGGCGAGCCCGGCGAGCACCTCGACCACGCCCTCGCCGCGCCGGCCGAGGCGCAGCTCGCGCGGGGCGAAACGCCCGGCGGCGAGTTCGACCAGCGCCACCTGGCGCGTGCCGCTGTCGATCACCGCCGAGGCCGGGATCGTCAGCACCGGCGTGCGCGCCGCATCGCCGCCGGCGAGCTCGGCCGCCGCGTACATCGAGGGCTTCAGCCGCCCGTCGGCATTGTCGAGTTCGAGGCGCACCTTCGCGGTGCGCGTCTGCGCATCGAGGCTCGGATAGATGAAGCTCACGCTGGCGCTGAAGGTCTCGCCCGGCCAGGCGTTGACCGTGACCTGCGCGCTCTGCCCGGGCCGCACCAGCGCCAGGTCGCGCTCGTAGACATCGACGAGCAGCCACAGCCGCGACAGGTCGACGATGCGGTACAGCATCTCGCCGGGCATGAAGCGCTGGCCGGCGACGGCCGTGCGCTCCAGCACCACGCCGTCGGCCGGCGCGAGCAGCAGCACCGTCGCGCCGGCCTCCTCGTCGCGGCTGCTGCGGATGCGCGCGATCTCGCCGGGCGGCAGCCCCCAGTGGCGCAGGCGCGCGAGCGCGGCCTCGGCCAGTTCGCGCATGCCGACGGCGCGCGCGAGGCGGTATTCGCGGCTGGTGGCGAGGATCTCGGGGCTGTGCACGCTGGCGAGCACCTGGCCGCGGCGCACGGACTCGCCGGTCACGGCCACGTGCAGGCGCTCGATCCAGCCCTCGTAGCGCGGCGCGACGACGGTCTCGCGCCGCTCGTCGGGCGCGAGCAGGCCGACCGCGCGCACGGTCTGCGCGAGGCTGCGGCGCTCGACCGCCTCGGTGCGCACGCCGAGCTTCTGGATTTTCTCGGGCGTGAGCAGCACCTGCCCGGAAGCCTCCGCCTCGCCCTCGCGCACCGGCACGTAATCCATGCCCATCGGGTCCTTCTTCGGCACCGGCGAGGTGTCGGGCAGACCCATCGGGTTGCGGTAGTACAGGATGCGGCCCTCGCCGGCCGGCTTCGGCGCCTCGGCGTAGACCGGCACGTAGTCCATGCCCATCGGGTCCTTCTTCGGCACCGGCGAGGTGTCGGGCAGGCCCATCGGGTTGCGGTAATAGAGAATCCTGCCCTGCGCCGGAGCGGGCTGCTCGGCCGGACCAGAAGCACCGAGGCCCGGCACGAGGCCCGCGAGCACGGCCATGATCAGCAGATGACGGCGGCGCGCGCTCACAGCGGCTCTCCGACCAGCCGTTCGAGTTCGGCGATGCGCAGGCGCTGTTCGACCTGCGCGCGCAGGTGCTCGGCGCGGGCGCTGCGGGTCTGGCGTTCGGCTTCGAGCAGCGTCGTGAAGTCGTCGCGCCCGCTGCGGTAGCCGGCGAGCGCCGAGCGCAGCGCCGCCTCGGCCTGCGGCCGCAGCCGCGTGCGCAGCAGGCGTTCCTGTTCGCCGGCGGCCTCGTAGGCGGCGAGCGTGCCGGCGAGGCTTTGCTGCAGTTCGAGCGCGAGCGCGACCTGCCCGGCCTCGGCCGCGGCGAGCCGCGCGGCACTCGCCTGCACGTCGGCGCGGCGCGCGTCCTGATCGAGCGGGATGTTGATCGCGAGCATGACTTCCCAGCCATCGAGCCGGCTGCCGCGCTGCACCGGCGAGACGCCGAAGGTGACATCCGGCAGGCGCTTCGCGAGCGCGAGTTCGCGCGTGTGCCCGGCCGCCTCGACCGCCGCCGCCTGCGCAGCGAGGCGCGGATTGGCGGCAAGCAGCCGCGGCTGCAGGCCGTC
>NZ_DAOLKE010000516.1:0-1815 GCF_035331805.1 Plasticicumulans sp.
CCTCGCCGCGCAGGCGCTCGCCACGCACGCCGCCGGCACGCTGACGCTGCTGGTGCTGAACACCGTCGAGCGCGCCCAGCAGGTCTGGAAGGCGCTGAACGCGCAGCGGCCGGCCGCCGACTGCGTGCTGCTGCACGGCCGCTTCCGGCCCGGCGACCGCCAGCGCCAGCAGGCGCGGCTCGATGCGCCGCTGCCGGCGGCCGGGCGCATCGTGGTCGCGACGCAGTGCCTGGAAGCGGGAGTCGATGTCTCGGCGCGCACGCTGTTCACCGAACTCGCGCCGTGGGCCTCGCTGGTGCAGCGCTGCGGGCGCTGCAACCGCGAGGGTGAGTACAACGACACGGCCGAGGCCGCCGTCTACTGGATCGACTGCGACGACCCGGCGCTCGCCGCGCCGTACCCGGCCGCCGACCTCGATGCCGCCCGCGCGGTGCTGGCCGAACTCGGCGATGCCGGCCCCGATGCCCTGCCGAAAGTCGCCGCCGACGCGGCGCTGCATCCGGTGCTGCGCCGGCGCGACTTCCTCGAACTGTTCGATACCGATCCGGACCTGAGCGGCTTCGATGTCGATGTCTCGGCCTGGATCCGCGACGCCGACGATGCCGACCTGCTGCTGTTCTGGCGCGAGTTGCCGGTCGCGAAGAACGGTTTCGACGCCGACGGCCAGCCGCGCCCCGCAGCCGCCGAACTCTGCCGCGCCGGCATCGGCGCCGCGAGCGCCTTCCTGAAGTCGCGCCGCGAGGCCGCTTTCGTCTGGGACGGGCTGACCGGCCAGTGGCTGGCGCTGCGCGAGCGCAGGCTGCATCCCGGGATGACCGTGCTGGTCGCGGCCGCGGCCGGCGGTTATGCGCCGGAATCCGGTTTCGCGCCCGACAGCCGCGCTGCGGTGCCGCCGCCCGCCACCGACCTGCCCGCCGACGCCCCGCCACCAGCGGACATCGACGACGACCGGCGCAGCTTCATCGGCCGTTACGTCGGACTCGCCGAGCACCTGGCCGATGCCGAGGCCGCTGCCCGCGCGCTCTGTACCGATCTGGCCGAACCGCATGCCGAAGCCGTGATCAGCGCCGCGCGCTGGCACGACACCGGCAAGGCGCACCCGGTATTCCAGCAATCGCTGCAGGCCGCCTTGCCCGAAGGCGATCCGCGCCGGAGTCCGGATCAGTTCTGGGCCAAGTCGGCGCAGCCCGGCGGCCGGCATGCGCGCCCGCACCTGCGCCACGAACTCGGCTCGCTGCTGTACTGGCTGGCCGCGCACGGCTGGGCCGACGACCCGGCCAGCGATCTCATCGGCTATCTGCTGCTCGCGCATCACGGCAAGGTCCGCACCCGGCTGCGCGCGCTGCCCGGCGAACAGGAACCGGCGCCGCAGGATCAATACGGCCCGCGCTTCGCCCGCGGCTTCTGGGAACGCGAAGCCCTGCCGGCGCTGCGCTTTGCCGACGGCGCCGAAGTACCGGCCGTCAGCGTCGATCTCGAACTGATGGAACTCGGCCGCGGCGCGCACGGGCCGTCGTGGACGGCGCGCGTGCAGCGACTGCTGGCACTGCACGGCCCGTTCCGGCTGGCGTGGCTCGAAACCCTGGTACGCATCGCCGACTGGCGGGCCTCGGCGCAGGAACAGGAACCAAAGCGGGAGGACACGCCATGAGCCCGACGCCGCATCCCCTGCTGCTGCGCGGCTGCACGCCGGTGCCGCTCGCGCATTACCTGAAGGCGCTCGGCGTGCTGCGCCTCGTCGCCGAACAGGCCGATGCCGAGGCCACCGGACACTGGACCGACGACGGCTTCGTGCTCGAAAGCCGGCTCGACCGC
>NZ_DAOLKE010000517.1:0-1803 GCF_035331805.1 Plasticicumulans sp.
AAATTCCAGCTGACCATGGCCGTGCCGTGGCCGGCGTGGGCGCCGCCGCCCGGACCGCCGAAGCGCACGTCCATGGTCAGCTGGAATTTCGGTTCGGCCGCGACCGCCGCCTGCAGCCGTTCGAGATCGCTGCTCATCAGCGGGTTGTCGCGCAGCGCCGGATCGGCGGCATCGGCCGGGGCGTCGCCGCTGACCTCGAAGCTCGCGAGCTTGACGCGATCGGCCGGCGTGTCGTCGTACAGCGCGAAGCTGCCGGCGCGCGGGAACTGGATCTCGACGATGGCGCGCTCGCTCGGGCCGAGCAGCAGCGTATCGACCAGCGTCTCGCGCTCGGTGCGTCCGCCGTCGCTGCCGACCACGCGCAGCTTCTGGCCCGGCAGCTTCAGCCGGAAGTTGCGGACGTTGGCGGCGTTGGTCAGGTACAGGCGCACGCGGTCGCCGGTCTTCGCGGTGAACTGCTGCGCGGTCTCGCCGTTGACCAGCCGCACGTTGCCGTAGCGGCCCATGATCGCGTAGTCGGCATGCACGCGGCCCCAGGGCACCTGCGCGCCGTTCTCGATCAGGATGTCATCGAGCAGCAGCGGGATTTCCTGCGCGACCGGCGCATAGGCGGCGCTGTCGGCCGGCAGCACCCAGACGTTGCCGTACAGCCCGGCGTCCTGCTGGTAATCCTCGCGCACGTGCGGGTGGTACCAGTACATGCCTTCGTCCGGGAAGCGCAGCCGGTAGAAGGCGCGGCTGCCGGGCGGGATGGCCGGCTGGCCGATGCCGGGCGTGCCGTCCTCGCGGTAATCGACGCGCAGGCCGTGCCAGTGGATCGTGCTCGGCTGGTCGATGGCGTTCTCGAAGCCGATCGTCACCTGCGTGCCCTGGCGCACCTTCAGCAGCGGCCCCGGCACCGAGCCGTTGTAGGCGAACAGCCGCAGCGGCGTGCCGTTGATGGTCTTGGTCACCGGCGCGGCGCGCATCACGTAGAAGGCGCCATCGGCCAGCTCGACCACCGCCGGCGCGCTTGCGGCCGGGGCGTTGGTGGTGTCGGGCAGCGTCTTCGCCGGGCCGCAGGCCGGCAGTTCGGGATGATGTTCGCAGTGCATCGCGGCCATCGGCTCGGGCATCGCGGCGACGGCGGCGAGCGGCACGGCGAGCGCCAGCGCCAGGGCGGCCGGCAGCGTCAGCCGGGCCGGAAGGTTCGGAAGGATCATCATGATCGGGCTTGGGCCTCGTCGGCAGCGTTCGGTCAGGAAGCGCGGCTGTTGCGGCAGCCGCAGCGGTCGGACGGGGGCGCTACGCGGTGCGACGGGGCGGCCGATGCGGTGGTTCCGGGATCGGCGAGTCGTGCCGCGCCAGCCGGTACGGCGGCAGCGGTCCGGCCGGCGGCGGCAGCGGTGCGGGCACGAACGCGAAATTCAGCACGCCGGTGCAGGCGTGGCAGCAGCGTTCGGCGTGTGCAGCGTGGCAGGCGCGATCGTGCGCCCGGGCCTGCGCGCTGCGCGCCGGCGTGCCGATCGAAACCGCCGGCTGCGCACCGGCCTGATCCCCCTGCGCCTGCACCGCGACCGGCAGCAGCCCGCCGGCGCCAAGCAGCGCCAGCAGCAGGCAGATTCGGCAGCACAGGTCGCGAAGCATCGGCAGTGAGGATCGGTCGCGCGGTCGGGAACGGCCGGGGAGTGTACCCGCATCGGCGCTGCGGGCATTGACCGGGTGCAAGGCAAGCCAAGGCCGGACACGGCGCGACAGCCGCAACCGGCCTCGCTACGCTGCGCTGCACATCCCGAAGCGCCGCAGGGCAGGGAGGCTGCGATG
>NZ_DAOLKE010000518.1:0-1803 GCF_035331805.1 Plasticicumulans sp.
CCGGGCGCCATGCGCGCGGCGGGCGCCCGCACGCCGCCGGACACCGCCGCGGACAGCCTGCTCAGCGGCCCCGGCGGGCAGATCAGCGATGCCGAGTTCGAGCAGCTCGCGCGCTGGCTGTACGAGGCCAGCGGCATCAGGCTGACGCCGGCGAAGAAGGCGCTGGTCTGCGGGCGGCTCGGCAAGCGGCTCGCCGCCTGCGGGACGGGCAGCTACCACGCCTACCTGACGCTGATCCAGGACCCGCGCCACGCCGCCGAGCGCCAGCACGCGATCGACCTGCTGACGACCAACGAGACCTACTTCTTCCGCGAGCCGCGCCACTTCGAGTGGCTGGAAAGCCACGTCCTCGCCAGCCCGCCGGCCGGCCGGGCGCTGCGCATCTGGAGCGCGGCCTGTTCGAGCGGCGAGGAGGTCTACACGCTGGCGATGCTGCTGGCCGAGCACTTCGGCACCCGGGGCGCCTGGGAGCTGATCGGTTCCGATCTTTCGACGCGCGTGCTCGCGAGCGCGCAGGCCGGCGTCTACACGCTGGAGCGCGCCCGCGGCATCCCGCCGGCGCTGCTGCGCCGCTACTGCCTGCGCGGCGTCGGCGCCCAGGCCGGCAGGCTGATGATCGAGCGCAGCCTGCGCGAGCGGGCGCAGTTCCGGCAGGTCAACCTGACCGAGGCGCTGCCCGATCTCGGCCTGTTCGACGTGATCTTCCTGCGCAACGTCATGATCTATTTCGACGTGCCGACCAAGCGCCACGTCGTCGGCCAGCTCGTGCGCGCGCTGCGCCCCGGCGGCCACCTGTTCATCGGCCACTCCGAGAACCTGCACGGCCTCTGCGACAGCCTGCAGTCCGTCGCCCCGTCGATCTACCGGCGCAGTTCCTGAAGGAGGCCCGCCGATGAGCCGCCACGCCCCGCGCGATTACCGGGGCTTCGAGTGGTTCCTGATGCCGGGCGACACCTGGTTCGGCGACGGCCCGGCGCGCGTGCGCACGCTGCTCGGCTCCTGCGTGGCCGTGACGCTGTGGCATCCGCGCCGCCACTGCGGCGGCATCTGTCACTTCCTGCTGCCGACGCGCCGCGGCGGCCGGGCGGCCGATGTGCCGCTCGACGGCCGCTACGGCGACGAGGCGATCGAACTGCTGCTGCGCGAGGTCAGCGGCAACGGCACGCGCGCCGCCCAGTACCAGGTGAAGCTGTTCGGCGGCGGGCGCATGTACGACACCCATACCCAGGTCGGCACCGGCAACGTCGCGCAGGCGCGCCGCCTCGTCGAAACCCACGGCCTGACGCTCAGCGCCTGCCACACCGGTGGCGACGGCCACCGCAACCTGATCTTCGATCTCGACACCGGCCACGTCTGGCTGCGCCACCAACCGCAGGAACGAGCCCGATCATGAAACCCATCAAGCTGCTGATCGTTGACGACTCGGCCGTCGTGCGGCAGGTGCTCACGCAGGTCTTCGCCCAGTCCCCCGACATCCGCGTCATCGCCGCGGCGCCCGATCCGCTGTTCGCACTGGAGAAAATGCGCAGCGAATGGCCGGACGTGATCGTGCTCGATGTCGAGATGCCGCGCATGGACGGCATCACCTTCCTGCGCAAGCTGATGAGCGAGCGTCCGACGCCGGTGATCATCTGCTCGACGCTGACCGCCGCCGGCACGCAGACCTCGATCGACGCGCTCGCCGCCGGTGCGCTGCAGATCGTCACCAAGCCGACGATGGGCCTGAAGCAGTTCCTGCAGGAATCCGCGCACGAGCTGATCCAGGCCGTGCGCGCCGCCGCCGGCGCCCGGCTCGGCGCGCTG
>NZ_DAOLKE010000519.1:0-1796 GCF_035331805.1 Plasticicumulans sp.
TATGCCGACCTCGGCAAGCATCACCTGCGGGCGCATGCCCGGCAAGAGGCGCGACCATCTCGATGCCGACCGGCGCGTGCGCCGCCTGCTCGCCGGCAGCGAACGGCTGGCCGCGGTGCGCCTCGCACACACGCTCAAGGGCAGCGCCGGCACGCTCGGCGCCGTGCGCCTGCAGTTTCGCGCCGCGGCGCTCGAAAGCGTGCTGTGCCGCCCGGACAAGCCGGCCGACGAGGCGCTCGCCGATTTCGCCGAGGCATTCGCCGAGCTGCGCGCCGGCATCGAGCAATGGCAGGCCGAGCGCCAGCCGGTGCTCGATGCCGTGGGCCCGGGCGCCCCGCGCCGCGACCCGGCCGAACTCGCGCAGCAGCTCGCGCTGCTGATCGGCGATCACGACACCTCCGCGCTTGCCGTCGCCGAGCAGCTGGTCGCCGCCTGTGCCGGCGCCTCGCTGGAGGCGCAGGTCCGCGAGATGACGCAGGCGGTACGCAACTACGACTTCACGCGCGCCGCCGCCTTGCTGCGCGGCTCGGGCCTGCTAGGCTCGCGCAGCTGATCCGGACCTTCCCCCCTGAGGACCGGCGGCCAGGGACGCCATGCCGCCGGTCCGGACCGGAGACCTGCCGTGTCTCACCCCAACCTTGCCATGGACGGAGCACGCATCCTCGTCGTCGATGACGCGCCGGATGCCATCCGCCTGATCGACGGCCTGCTGAGCCCCCACTACCGGCTGCACGTCGCCTGCAACGGCGAAAGTGCGCTGCGCATCCTCGCCGGACCGCTGCCGATCGACCTGATCCTGCTCGACGTGGTCATGCCCGACCTCGACGGCTACGAGGTCTGCCGCCGGCTGCGCGCGCTGCCGGGACGCGAGGACGTGCCGGTGGTGTTCCTGACCGGCAACCGCGACCCGGCCTCGGAAACCGCCGGCTTCGCGGCCGGCGCCACCGATTTCGTCAGCAAGCCGGTCAGCGCGCCGGTGCTGCTCGCGCGCGTGCGCACGCACCTGAACCTGCGCGCCGCCGCTTCGGCACTGCGCGAGCAGAACCGCACGCTGGAGGCGCGCGTCGCCGAGCGCACGCAGGCACTGTCGCAGCTCGCCTCCGAACTGGCCGAGCGCAACAGCGAACTCGACCGCGTGCGCGACGCGATCTTCCTGGCCTTCTGCTCGCTCGCCGAAGCCCGCGACAACGAAACCGGCAACCACCTGCTGCGCACCCAGCACTACGTGCGCGTGCTGGCGCTGCAGCTGCGCCGCCAGCCGCAGTACGCCGGACAGCTCGATGACACGGCGATCGAGCTGATCTTCAAGTCCGCGCCGCTGCACGACATCGGCAAGGTCGGCATCCCGGACGCGATCCTGCTCAAGCCCGGCCCGCTGAACGCCGTCGAGACCGCGCGCATGCACGAGCACCCGGTGATCGGCCGCGACGCGATCCTGATGGCCGAACGCCTGCTCGGCGCCCCGCTGCCGTTCCTGCGCCACGCGCGCGAGATCGCCTATTCGCACCACGAGCGCTGGGACGGTCTCGGCTACCCGGAAGGGCTGGCCGGCGAGGCCATCCCGCTGTCGGCCCGGCTGATGGCGCTTGCCGATGTCTACGACGCGCTGATCAGCCGCCGCGTCTACAAGCCGCCCCTGCCGCACGCCACCGCCGTCGACATGATCCTCGCCGACCGCGGCCGGCGCTTCGACCCGCTGGTCACCGATGCCTTCGCGGCCGAGGCCGCGACGTTTGCCGGGATCGCGGGGCGGTATCGGGATGAGTGAGCGGGATGCGGCATCCGCAGTGCCACTC
>NZ_DAOLKE010000520.1:0-1791 GCF_035331805.1 Plasticicumulans sp.
GCCGCGATCCGGGCGATCCGGGCGATCCGGGCGATCCGCAGGGTTCTGGGTGGGCACCAGCGCCTGCCCGCGGCGCAGCGCATCGCTCCCGCGCGCGCCCGGCCCCTTCGCCGGAGCCGCGATCTGGCGCGTGGCGAGTGCGCGATCGACCGGGATGCTGCGGCCGTCGCCGGCGACGCGCTGCCAGTCGTCGCGCGCCGAGCGCCGGTACAGCGCGCCGTCCTGACCGACGAACATCGGCCCCTGCCGGCGCAGCTTCGCCGGAGCCGGGCGGGCCGCCTCGAAGCGGCGGGCCTGCTGCCAGCGTTCATCGAGCGCGGGGCTCCTGCCGCCCCAGCGCCGGTAGCGGTCCCCGCCGGCGAACGGCGTGCCCGGCAGCTCGACGACGCGGGTGCGCGCCGCAGCGCCGGCCGACAGCACCGTCGTCGTCGTCACCCGCCGCTGTTCGATCAGCAGCGGCGAGCGCGCCCAGCGCTTCTCGTGACCGGTCCAGGCCACCGGCAGCGGTTTCGGCCGGTAGCGCCCCCAGGCCCAGCCGCGCGGCGCGAAGCCCTTGCCGGGCCGGTACACGGCCCCGTAGCCGTACGCGCGCCAGGGCTGCGCCGGCCGATACCACGGCCGGTAAGGGATGTGGTCCGGGTGGCGGTCGCCACGATCGGCCAGTGCCCAGCCGACCAGCGCCCCGACGCCGAACATCAGCACGCCGTTGCTGACGTACTGGCCGGTGTAGCCCGGCGTGTAGCCGTAGGTGACGGTCTCGGGCGTGTGCCCGTAGATGCGCACGTAGGTGACGTGATAGAGCGGATGCGCCGGCGGGATGCGGTAGATCGCCCCGGGCACGCGCTCGGCCGGATACCACGGCCCGCCGGGCTCGTCGGCGACGAACCAGACGCCGTCATCGACGCCGTAGTAGCGATCCTCGTAGCGCACGACCTCGTACGGCGTGTTGACGATCCAGTCGACGCCGCCGGTGCCGTCGATCGGCTCGTAGCGCGGCGGACCGTCGTAGACCGGCGCGTAGCGCAGGCCCTGGCGCGGCACGGTCGACTTGCGCGGCACGCCGGCGAGCGCCACGGCTTCGGCCGCCGCCGGCGTGCCCGGCACCGAGGCGAGCACCCAGCCGTACGGCCCGTTTGGCGGAATCTGCGTGAAGTCCGGCGGCAGATCGGTCGTCGCCGGCAGCCACGGGCCGGCCAGCGTCGGTGCCGTGAACCAGCGCCCGGCGGTGAGGAAGTAATGCCGGCGTGCCACGGGCAGCACGAACACCGGCGAGTCGGTGTTGGCGACGGCTTCGAGCCGCGTGCCGGCGACCGGCACGTAGCGCGGCGGGCCGTCGGTGACGATCAGCTCGGCCGGGCGCTCGCTGTAGATCACGGCCGGCGCGCGCGTCATGCGCGGCCCCGGACCGCGCGCGGTCAGCGCGCCCCAGGCATCGGCCGGCAGCGACCGGAACGCCGGCGACAGGCTGGCCGGCTGCGTCCACGGCCCGGCACGCAGATCCGGGGCCGTCAGCCAGCCGTCCTCGAGCGCCAGCCAGTAGCGCTGCGCATCCGGCTCGTACAGCACCGTCGATTCGGTGTTGGTCGCCGCCTGCAGCGGCGAGTCGCCGACCGGCTCAAAGGCCGGCGGGCCGTAGAACATCAGCAGCGTCGCCGGCCGCGTGCTGTGGAAGATCGGCGGTGGATCGAGATCGACCGCCACCTCGGACGCGGCGGCGGCCGGCGGCCGGCCGCCGGCAGCGATCAGTGTCGGCAGCGCGAGCGTCAGCGGCCGCCCGGCCGGCAGCGCCTC
>NZ_DAOLKE010000521.1:0-1782 GCF_035331805.1 Plasticicumulans sp.
GCCGGCTGCCGTGCCGCCGGTGACGGTGCCGGTCGCGGCGACCGGGGCCGGCGTGCCGCTGGTCGGTTCCGCGCCGGTGGCGGCATCGGCGGCGCCGTTCTACTTCCTCGACGAGGCCGGGGCCGGTCCGCGTGCGGCCGGCGGGCGGGATGGTCTGGATGATCTGGATGGTCTCGCCGCCGCGGCGAGTGCGCCGGCCGTGCTGCCGGCGCAGAGTTTCGGGCTGCCCGGTGAGTCCGAACTGCAGGCACTGCTGCGCTCGCTGACGGCGCCGGGGCCGACGCATGCGGACGGGCCGTACTACTTCGTCGATGCGCCGGCGCCGGTGCCGGCGCTCGCTCCGCTCGCGGCTCCGGCCTTCGACGTGCAGGCGGTGCGCCGGGACTTCCCGATCCTCGCCGAGCGCGTCGCCAATGGCCGGCCGCTGGTCTGGTTCGACAACGCCGCGACCACGCAGAAGCCGCAGGCGGTCATCGACCGGCTCGCGTACTTCTATGCGCACGAGAACTCCAACATCCACCGCGCCGCGCACGAGCTGGCGGCGCGGGCGACCGAGGCCTACGAGCAGGCGCGGCGCACGGTCGCCGGCTTCCTCGGCGCCGGTTCGCCGGACGAGATCGTGTTCGTGCGCGGCGCGACCGAGGCGATCAACCTCGTCGCACAGAGCTGGGGCCGGCAGGAGATCGGCGAGGGCGACGAGATCATCGTCTCGCTGCTGGAACATCACGCCAACATCGTGCCCTGGCAGCGGCTCGCGGCCGAAAAGGGCGCGAAGCTGCGCGTGATCCCGGTCGATGACGACGGCCAGATCCGGCTCGACGAGTACGCACGACTGCTGAACGCGCGCACGAAGCTGGTCGCGGTCACGCAGGTCTCGAACGCGCTCGGCACGATCGTGCCGGTCGCCGACGTGGTGCGGCTCGGCCACGCCGCCGGCGCGCGCGTGCTGATCGACGGCGCGCAGGCGGTCTCGCACCTGCGCGTCGACGTGCAGGCGCTCGATACCGATTTCTACGTGTTCTCGGGCCACAAGATCTTCGGCCCGACCGGCATCGGCGTGCTGTACGGCAAGCCGGAACTGCTGGCGGCGATGCCGCCGTGGCAGGGCGGCGGCAACATGATTGCCGACGTGAGCTTCGAGCAGATCCGCTATCAGGATGCACCGGCGCGCTTCGAGGCCGGCACCGGCAACATCGCCGATGCCGTCGGCCTCGGGGCCGCGCTCGACTATGTGCAGCGGCTCGGCCTGGAGCACATCGCGCAGTACGAGCACGAACTGCTCGTTTACGCGAGCGCCGGCCTGCGCACGGTGCCGGGCCTGCGCCTGATCGGCACGGCGCCCGACAAGGCAAGCGTCGTGTCCTTCGTGCTCGCCGGCTACCGCAGCGACGAGGTCGGCACGGCGCTGAACCGCGAAGGCATCGCCGTGCGCTCGGGCCATCACTGCGCGCAGCCGATCCTGCGCCGCTTCGGTCTGGAGACCTCGGTGCGCCCGTCGCTGGCCTTCTACAACACGCGCGAGGAAGTCGACCGGATGATCCGCGTGCTGCAACAGCTGGCGCGCGAGCGCCGGGTCTGACGCCGCTCACTGCGATTCGCGCTGCCGGTTCCGCCCGGCCCTCCCGCCCTTATGGGCGAGGGCCGGGAGGAACTAAGGAAGAAGCGCGCGGGCGCGCGTGAGGGTTCCGGACAGCCTCCGCCGGCCCGACCGCCACTGCGCGGCCGGGCCGGTTCCGGTTTTCAGGCCGGGATCAGCGCCAGATACAGCACGGCCTCGCCCTG
>NZ_DAOLKE010000522.1:0-1768 GCF_035331805.1 Plasticicumulans sp.
TGTCGGCGGCTGCCACGATCCGCGTGATTCCGGCGGTCAGCTTGGCGGTCGAGTTGCGCGGCGCGTAGCCGACCGCCGGCTGCCGATTGCCGATCAGCGCGGCTCGAAGCCGAGGCTCCTGAGCACCTCGGCGGCCGACAGTTCGCGAAGCGCTCGGTGCGGTGCTTGCCGCAAGGGAAGTGGCAGCAGCTGCCATACCCCGTCGCGGGCTCCTGTTCGCCACGGGCGGTGATCGACGAGGCCGCAGTCGAGAAGCCGCTGCAGTGCGGCGTCGACCTCGTGCCGGCTGATGCCGACCGCCACGGCCATGCGATCGCGGCTGAAGAACGAGGCGCCGCGGCGGTCGGCGGCGAGCGCGAGCAGGACCATCGTCGCCACCGCGTGCGGACCCAACTCGGCGAGCCAGCCGCCGTGCAGCAGTTCGGCGTCGAGCCACCCAAAGGCCTCGCGTGGCCGTCGCTCCAAGCCCGGCCGCGGCGGTACGGGCACCGGTCGCCGGTTCATGCTCCCCTCCGCGGCTTCTTGCGCTGCGTGCGTTCCTTCGCCTTCTGCTCGGCGCGTTCCATCGCCTCCTTCTGCCGGTAGGACTCGCCGTCGATCTTGACGATCTCGACCTTGTGCACGACGCGATCGACGATCGCGCTGACACACCCGGCACCGCCGAAGACCGCAGGCCACTCGGAGAAGGGCTTGTTCGACGTCATCACCGTCGACTTCACGCCGTAGCGCTGGCTGATCACCTCGAAGAACAGGTCGGCGGCGCGGCCACCGTGCACGAAGTAGCCGATCTCGTCGAGGATCAACACGCGCGGCCGGCAGTAGCGACGCAGACGCCGCGCCAGCGTCGCCGGCGAATCCTGCGCCGCGAGGTCGTTCAGCATGGCACTCGCGCTCGTCAGCAGCGCGGTATGGCCGTGCTGCAGCGCCTGGTGCCCGAGGTTCTGGGCAATCATCGTCTTGCCGATCCCGGTCGGACCGAACAGCACTACGTTGGCGTGCTCGTCGAGGAAGGCGAGTTGCAGGAGATCCTCGATCTGGTCGCGGTCGATCACCTTCGGCCACTGCCAGTCGAAGTCCGCGATCGACTTGAAGGCGCCGAGCCGCGCCGCGCGGATGCGCCGTTCCAGGCTGCGCCGCGCCCGTTCCTCTTCCTCGACGCCGAGGTAGTCCTGCACCCAGGACTCCTTGCTCATCTGTTCCCAGTTCGCCAACAGGCCCCACAGCCCAAGCCGCTGCGCCCGCTCCCGCATCTCCGCTTCAGCTCGCGGCGTCATCCGTGACCTCCTTCCCGGCATCGAGCAGGGCGTCGTAGCCACGCAGGTCGCGCGGCGGGATCGCGAGGTCCCGGACCCGCGCGTCGTCCGGCAGGTCCACCGGCGTCGAGGGCCGCAGGCCCGCAGCCTGCCGCGCCCGCTCGAGGTTGCACCGCACCGCGTTGTAGTTCGCCGTGCCGCTGGCCAACGCCTCGCGCATCGCCTGTTCGAGCGCCATCGCCCCGTACTGCTGCAGCAAGCCGAGGAAGTACTGCGTCGCACGGCCGAGGTTCTCGCCCTGTTCGGCAAGCTGGACGAACACCTGCTGGCTGCTCGGAGCCGCCTGCGCCAGGCGATCCAGCGCGCGGTGCTTGCGCGCCTCGCCCTTGCTCTTCTTCAGCGCCTCGACGTGCGATGGAGCCTCGACGACGAGACCTCGATCGAAGCTGCGCGCATGGTCGGCGACGACGGCGCCGTCGACCAGCACACGCACCCGCTCGAGCGTCGCCCGGACC
>NZ_DAOLKE010000523.1:0-1764 GCF_035331805.1 Plasticicumulans sp.
GGGCGGCGGACGGCTGTCAGCCTTCGGCGCGCAGCCGCGCCAGCAGTTCCGCGGTCGGCCAGCCGTCCGGCACCATGCCGGCCCGCTGCTGGTAGCCGCGCACCGCCGTGCGCGTGCGCGTGCCGAGCATGCCGTCGGGCGTGCCGCTGTCGTAGCCGCGCGCGGCCAGACGCTCCTGCAGCTCGCGCGTCTCGGCCACCGACAGCAGCGGCTGCGAGCGCGGCCAGTCGGCGGCGAGCCCCGGGCGGCCGGCGAGCTGGTCACCGAGCAGCGCCACGGCCAGCGCGTACGAGGTCGAGGCGTTGTACTTCATGATCGCGCGGAAGCCGTCGGTCAGCAGGAACACCGGCCCCTGCCGGCCGGTCGGCACCAGCAGCGTCGCGTTCAGGCCGCCGGCGAGCGGTCTGCCGTCGGCGCGCGTGACCCCGGCTGCCGCCCAGGCCGCGAGCGGCTGCGCACGGTCCTCGCCGGCCAGCGCCCAGTCGAAGCCGGCCGGCAGGCGCACCTCCCAGCCCCAGGGCTGACCGGCCGGCCAGCCGCTGGCGGCGAGGTAGGCCGCGGTCGAGGCGAAGGCATCGGCGAGGCTGCCGTAGAGGTCGATGCGCCCGTCGCCGTCGCCATCGACCGCGTGACGCAGCCAGGTGCCGGGCATGAACTGCGTCTGACCCATCGCCCCGGCCCAGGAGCCGGTCGGCTGCGGACTGGCCGGCAGCATGCCGCGATCGATGAGCGTCAGTGCCGCCAGCAACTCGCTGCGGTAGAACGCCTGTCGCCGGCCGGTCGAGGCCAGCGTCGCCAGCGCGTCGTAGACCGGCGTGCGGCCGGTGTAGCCGCCGAAGTCGGTTTCCTTGCCCCAGATGGCGACGATGATCTCGGCCGGCACGCCGCTGCGTGCGGCGATGGCATCGAGCGTCGCCGCGTGCTCGGCGCGCAGCCGCCGGCCGCGCTCGATGCGCGCGTTCGAGACGGTCGCATCGATGTACGACCAGATCGGCTTCACGAACTCCGGCTGCTGGCGATCGAGCGGCAGCAGCTCCGGCAGCTGGCGCAGGCGCGGCACGACGGTGGAAACCGTCACTTCCGAAATGCCGGCGGTGCGCGCCTCGGCGGCGAAGTCACGCTTCCATGCGTCGAAATCGACGTTGCCGGCGAACGGCGGGCGCGTGACCGGCGGCGCGGCCGGGGACGTGGCGCAGCCGCTGGCGAGCAGCGCGGCGACAGACAGGACGAGGGCGGCGGCGGGGCGACGCAGGCTGCGGTTCGGCATGGACGGCATGGACGGCTGGCTACGGGGAAAAGGCCGGCAGTGTAGCGCGTGCCGCTTGCGGCCCCGCCCGCCGGCGCCTAGCTTCGACGCGCCCCCCGGCATCCCCCACACAGAGGCAGGAAAATGAGCGACGTCAACGTCAGCACCGTCGTACCGGTCACGGCCGACCAGATCTGGAAGATGATCGGCGGCTTCCACGCGCTGTCGGCCTGGCATCCGGCGATCGAGACCAGCGAACTCGAGGACGGCGGCCGCATCCGGCGCCTGAAGCTGGTCGGCGGCGGCGAGATCGTCGAGAAGCTCGAACGCTTCGACGACAGCGCCCACACCTATACCTATTCGATCCTCGAAGGCCCGCTGCCGGTCAGGAACTACACCGCCACGATCAAGGTGAGCCCGGTCGACGACGGCGGCGCCAAGCTCGAATGGTCGAGCAACTTCGAACCGGCCGGCCTGCCCGAGAACGACGCCGTCGCCGCGATCCGCGGCGTCTACGA
>NZ_DAOLKE010000524.1:0-1755 GCF_035331805.1 Plasticicumulans sp.
GCCTACACCAAGACCTTCGCGATGGCCGGCGCGGCGCTGCTGTCGGTGACGCTGGTGCCGGCGCTGATGGTGATCTGCATCCGCGGCCGCATCGTGCCCGAGCACCGCAACCCCCTGAACCGCGTGCTGATCCGGCTGTACCGGCCGCTGATCGGCCTCGTGCTGCGCCACCCGCGCACGACGGTCGTGGTGGCGCTGCTTGCGCTGCTCGCGAGCGTGCTGCCGGCGAACCGCCTCGGCAGCGAGTTCATGCCGAGTCTCGACGAGGGCACGCTGCTGTACATGCCGACGACGCTGCCGGGTTTGTCGGTGACCAAGGCCGCCGAGCTGATGCAGACGCAGGACCGCATCATCCGCAGCTTCCCCGAGGTCGCCTCGGTATTCGGCAAGGCCGGGCGCGCAGCCACCGCCACCGATCCGGCACCGCTGGAGATGTTCGAGACCGTCATCAACCTCAAGCCCCATGAGCAATGGCGCCCGGGCCTGAGCACCGATCGCCTGATCGCGGAGATGGATGCCGCGCTGCAGTTCCCCGGCGTCGCCAACGCCTGGACCATGCCGATCAAGGCGCGCATCGACATGCTCTCGACCGGCATCCGCACGCCGGTCGGCGTCAAGGTGTTCGGCCGCGAGCTCGACGAGCTGGAGCGGCTGGCGCGGGCGGTCGAGGCGGCCGTGCGCAGCGTGCCCGGCACCGCCAGCGCCTACGCCGAGCGCATCACCGGCGGCTACTACCTGACCATCGACCCCGACCGCGGCGCGCTCGCGCGCCAGGGCCTGACGGTCGGCGAGCTGCAGGAGGTGATCGCCACCGCGCTCGGCGGCGAGACCGTGACCACCGCGGTCGAGGGCCGCGAGCGCTTCGGCGTCAGCGTGCGCTATCCGCGCGAGCTGCGCGCCGATCCGCAGTCGATCGCCGCGCACGTGCTGGTGCCGACGCCGGCCGGCGCGATGCTGCCGCTCGGCCAGCTCGCGAGCATCACGCTCGGCAAGGGCGCCCCCGGCATCCGCACCGAAAACGCCCTGCTCGCGGCCTACGTGTATGTCGATGTGCGCGATCGCGACATCGGCGGCTACGTGCGCGACGCGCAGCGCGCCGTGCGCGAGCAGGTCAGCTTCCCGGCCGGCTACTACGCGACCTGGAGCGGCCAGTTCGAGTACATGCAGCGCGCGCAGGCGCGGCTCGCCGTCGTCGTGCCGCTGACGCTCGCGATCATCTTCGTGCTGCTGTACCTGAACTTCCGGCGCCTGACCGAAACGCTGATCGTCATGCTGTCGCTGCCGTTCGCGCTGGTCGGCGGCGTGTGGCTGATGGATCTGCTCGGCTACAACCTCAGCGTCGCCGCGGCGGTCGGCTTCATCGCGCTGGCCGGCGTCGCCGCCGAGACCGGCGTCATCATGCTGATCTACCTCGATCACGCCTGGCGCGACGCCTGCGCGCAGCGGGCCGGCAGACCGGAGCTGTCCGACCTGCACGCCGCGATCCGCGCCGGCGCCGTCGAGCGCGTGCGCCCGAAGATGATGACCGTCACCGCGATCATGGCCGGCCTGCTGCCGATCCTCTGGAGCAGCGGCACCGGCTCGGAAGTCATGCGCCGCATCGCCGCGCCGATGGTCGGCGGCATGGTTTCCTCGACCGTACTGACGCTCGCGGTGATCCCGGCGCTGTACCTGCTGGTCAAGCGCCGGACGCTCGCGGATGCCGGCGGGCTGCAGGCCGGACCGGCATCGGTGCCGGAATCCCGCTGAGGCAGC
>NZ_DAOLKE010000525.1:0-1745 GCF_035331805.1 Plasticicumulans sp.
GCTCACACCCGCTCGAACACCCCGGCCGCCCCCATGCCGGTGCCGACGCACATCGTCACGAGACCGTAGCGTCCGCCGGTGCGCGCGAGCCCGTGCACGAGCGTGGCGGTGCGGATGGCGCCGGTGGCGCCGAGCGGGTGGCCGAGGGCGATGGCGCCGCCGAGCGGGTTGACCTTCGCCGGGTCGAGGCCGAGTTCGTGGATCACGGCCAGGGCCTGGGCGGCGAAGGCTTCGTTCAGCTCGATCCAGTCGAGCGACGCGGGCGCGATGCCGGTCTGCTCCAGCACCTTCGGCACCGCCGCGATCGGGCCGATGCCCATGATCTCGGGGGCAACGCCGCTGACCGCGTAGCCGACGAAACGCGCCAGCGGCCGCAGCCGGAGTTCCTTCAGCAGCGCCCCGGAGACCAGCAGCACGGCCGCGGCGCCGTCCGACATCTGCGAGGAATTGCCGGCCGTGACGCTGCCGCGCAGCGCGAACGAGGGCTTGAGCTTCGCCAGCGCCGCGGCCGTGGTGTCGGCCCGCGGACCTTCGTCGGCCTCCACCACGCGCTCGATCAGGCGCACGCAGTTGCCGCTCGCATCGGGCACGTGGCTGCGCACCGTGTACGGACTGATCTCGGCGCGGAAGTGGCCGATGGCGCTCGCGGCCACGGCGCGCCGGTGCGATTCGAGCGCGAAGGCATCCTGTTCGGCGCGCGTGACCCGCCAGCGTTCGGCGACGTTCTCGGCGGTCAGGCCCATGCCGTAGGCGATCGCGACATTCGCGTCGCGCTCGAAGATCGCCGGGTTCATCGACAGCGAGTTGCCGGCGATCTGCGCCATCGAACTCATCGACTCGGTGCCGGCGGCGATCACCGCGTCGGCCGCGCCGAGGCGGATGCGCGCCGCGGCATCGGCAACCGCCTGCAGGCCGGAGGCGCAGAAGCGGTTGATGGTCATGCCCGGCACGCTCTGCGGCAGGCCGGCGAGCAGCGCCCCGATGCGCGCGACGTTCATGCCCTGCGCGCCCTCGGGCATCGCGCAGCCGACGATGACATCGGCGATGCGCGCCGGATCGAGCTGCGGCACCTGCGCGCTGACGCGCGCGAGCACGTGCGCGAGCAGGTCGTCGGGCCGGGTATGGGCGAACACGCCCTTGCGCCGGCCGACCGGCGTGCGCGTGGCGGCGACGATGAAGGCTTCGCGGTTCATGGCTTCTGGTCTCCGTTCGTCGGTGCGGGCATATCAGTTGCGCAGCGGCTTGCCGGTTTCGAGCATGTGCGCGATGCGCGCCTGCGTCTCCGGTGTCTGCAGCAGTTCGACGAACAGGCGCCGTTCGAGCCCGAGCAGCCAGGTCTCGTCGACGCAGGTGCCGGAATCGACCGCGCCGCCGCAGAGCGCCTCGGCGAGCGCCCGGCCGATGCGGTAGTCGTGCTCGCTGATCTGGCCGCCGGCGCGCAGGTTGACGAGCAGCATCTCCAGCGTCGCGATGCCGTCGCGCCCGGCGACCGGCACCGCGCGCGGCGGCAGTGGCGGCCGGTAGCCGGTCTCGGCCAGCGCGCGGGCCCGGCGGATCGCGACATACGGCAGCTCGGCCGCGGCGAGCAGCACGTCGTCGGAGGGCTGCGCGAAGCCGATTTCCTGCGCTTCCCGCGCGTTCTTCGCGACCTGCGCGGTCGCGATCGGCAGGAAGGCGGTCTGCACGGCCGCGAACGGATCGCGGTTGGCGGTCTGCGCGCCGATGCGGGCGGCGCGCAGCACGAA
>NZ_DAOLKE010000526.1:0-1745 GCF_035331805.1 Plasticicumulans sp.
CCTGATGGAAGGGATCGAAGATCGCCTCGCGATGGTCCTCGGGCACGCCGATGCCGGTGTCGACGACCTCGATCGACAGCAGCCGCGCACCGACCGTGCCCGGCAGTTCGCTGACGCGCACCTCGATGCCGCCGTGCGCGGTGAACTTCACGGCGTTGTCGGTCAGGTGCTGCACGATCTGGCGCAGCCGTCCGGGATCGCCGATCAGCAGGTCCGGCAGCGCTTCCTCGATGCGCACCTGGAACACCAGCCCCTTGGCGCGCGCCCGCTCGCCGGCGGCTTTCAACGGTCCGGACAGCAGCTGACGCAGCCGGTAGCGCGTCGCCTCGATCTGCAGGCCGCCGCGGCTCATCTGCGAGAAGTCGATCATGCCGTCGATCAGCGTCAGCAGTTCGCCGGCCCCGGAGCGTGCGGCTTCGAGATAGGCGCGCACCTCGCCCGGCAGCTCGGCATCGAGCGCGAGTTCGGTCATGCCGATCACGGCGTTCAGCGGCGTGCGCAGCTCGTGGCTCATGTTGCCGAGGAATTCGTTCTTCAGCCGGCCGGCCGAGGCGGCCTCCTCCATGGCCTCGCGCAGGCGCAGCTCGGTGCGCTTGCGCACGTCGATCTCGCGCGCCAGCTCGGCGTTGGCGCGCTCCAGCTCGGCCGTGCGCTGCTCGACCAGCGCGCGCACCGCGGCCGAGCGCGCCGTCAGCTGCAGCAGCAGCACCGCAAGCAGCGCGCACACGAACAGGCCGGCGCTCATCAGCCACCAGGCGGCGTGGATGTGCGCGACGCGCAGCAGCTCGCGGGTGTCGGCATCCATCGGCCCGAGCAGCGGATTGAGCAGCGCCACCAGCAGCGCCGTGACCAGCACCAGCGGCAGCGCGACGGTGCGCATGCGCCCCTGCCAGGCCGGCTGCGCGCGCAGGGCCCACGCGAACACGATCGGCGCGACGATCGCCACGCCGCTGAGCTGCGCGAGGATCGCGGTCGGCCAGTACTGCGTCAGCGACAGCCCGAACCCCGTGAGCCAGGCGCTGCTGCCGAGCAGCGACGGCAGCAGGCCGCCGAGCAGCAGGAACAGCCCGAAGTCCTGCGCCCGCGTGAACGCCAGTGCGCCGCCCTGCACGCGACGCACCAGCCAGGCACCGGCGGCGCCCTGCGCGATCAGGCCGGCGCCGGCGATCAGGATCGGCAGCGGCCGCCACTGGTAGAAGGTCAGGTCGTAGAACAGCAGCAGCGTGCCGATGACCAGCCCCGGCAGCGCCCGCCAGCCGAAGCAGAGCAGCCCGGCGAGCACGACGCCGGCCGGCGGCCAGAACGGCAGCGGCAGCCCGCCCGGCATCGGCACGCGCGCCGCGATCCAGCCGCCGGCGAGCACCAGCACGGCGAGGATCAGGTTGTCGATCCAGAGGTGTTCGCCGTCCTGCCCGGCGGCGGCAGGGCTCATCGGCAGCGCGTTCACGATTCGGCCTCGTACTGATAGGCGAGCGCGTCGAGCGTCGTCGAGTTGAACTCGCGCCGGTACAGCACCGCGACCGTCAGCACCGAGACCGGCGCGAACAGCAGCGGATGGATCAGCCAGCTCATCACCGCGAGGCCGAAGTAGTACGCGCGCAGGCCCTGGTTGAACTGGTCACCGGCGAGCGAGTTGAGCCGCGCGAGCCCTTCGGCGCAGCGATCGAGGCTGGCACGGTCCGGGAAGTCCCCGGGCATCGGTGCCGCCCCCATCATGATCGAGCAGTAGTTGAACTGACGCAGCG
>NZ_DAOLKE010000527.1:0-1735 GCF_035331805.1 Plasticicumulans sp.
GCTCGGCAGGGGTCGGGGCATCGGTCATGGCGGCGGCTCGCGGCAGACGGAAGGAAGGACGCGCGATTATCGCTGCCGGGCGAGGCTTTCGGGCCGTCCTGCACGCCGATGGTCCGATCCGCCGCCGGCGTGCTTCGGCGGGCGGCCTGCATATGCTCAGGCGCATTCCCCGTCCCGCGGAGCCGCCGCCATGCGCCATCACCATCCCGAGGTCTGTCGTGAACCGGCCTATGCACCGGTGCTCGCCGCGCAGCACGAAGCCGAGCCCGATGCGGTCGCGCGCGTGCTGGCCGCGGCGACGCTGACCGAGGCCCAGCGCGGGCGGATCACCGAACGCGCGCGCGAGCTGGTGCTCGCCGTGCGCGCCGCGCGGGCGCAGGGCAGCGGTCTCGATGCCTTCCTGCACGAATACGCGCTGTCGAGTCAGGAAGGCATCGTGCTGATGTGTCTGGCCGAGGCGCTGCTGCGCATCCCCGATGACGCCACCCGCGATGCGCTGATCCGCGACAAGCTCGCCGATGCCGACTGGGAACGCCACCTCGGGCGCTCCGATTCGCTGTTCGTCAACGCCTCGACCTGGGGGCTGATGCTGTCCGGGCGCACGATCCGCCTCGGCCGCGAGGCCGCCGACACCACCTTCCGGCGCCTGATCGCGCGCGGCGGCACGCCGCTGATCCGCGCCGCGGTCATGCAGGCGATGCGCATCCTCGGCCGCCAGTTCGTGATGGGCCGCTCGATCGGCGAGGCGCTGGCGCGCGCACACGAGGCCGCTGCGCACGGCTGGCTGCATTCCTTCGACATGCTCGGCGAATCGGCGCGCAGCGGCGCCGATGCCGAGCGCTATCTGGCGAGCTACACGGCAGCGATCCACGCCATCGGCCGCGCCGCCGCCGGCCGCGGGCCGCGCGCCGAGAACGGCATCTCGATCAAGCTCTCGGCGCTGCACCCGCGCTACGAACTGGCGCAGGGCGCGCGCGTCGAGCCCGAACTCGGCGAGCGCCTGCTCGCGCTCGCGCGCCTCGCCGCCGGCCACGGCCTGAACCTGACCGTCGATGCCGAGGAAGCCGAGCGCCTGGACTTGTCGGCGGCGCTGATCGCGCGCGTGCTGGCCGCGCCCGATCTCGCCGGCTGGGAGGGCTTCGGCCTCGCCGTGCAGGCGTACCAGACCCGCGCCCTGCCCTTCCTCGACTGGCTCGCGGCCACGGCGCGCACACACGGCCGGCGGCTGATGCTGCGGCTGGTCAAGGGCGCGTACTGGGACAGCGAGATCAAGCGCGCGCAGGAGCGCGGCCTGCCGGCCTATCCGGTCTATACGCGCAAGACCCACACCGATGTCTCGTATCTCGCCTGCGCGCAGCGCCTGCTCGCCGCGCCCGAGGTGTTCTATCCGCAGTTCGCGACCCACAACGCCCACACCGCCGCCGCCGTGCTCGAACTCGCCGGCGGCAGGCCCTTCGAGTTCCAGCGCCTGCACGGCATGGGCGAGGCGCTGCACCGGCGGCTGCTCGCGCTCGGCGGCCGGCCGTGCCGCGTCTACGCGCCGGTCGGCACGCACGAGGACCTGCTCGCCTATCTGGTGCGCCGGCTGCTCGAAAACGGCGCCAACACCAGCTTCGTCAACCGCATCAGCGACGAGCACGCGCCGCTCGCCGAGCTGATCGCCGATCCGCTCGCCCGCGTCGCGCGCGAGGGCGGCACGCCGCACCCGCGCATCCCGCTGCCGGCGGCGCTGTAC
>NZ_DAOLKE010000528.1:0-1732 GCF_035331805.1 Plasticicumulans sp.
CCGGGCGGCGCGGCGCGGCGGCCGGCAGGCTTTCGGACTGCGCGATCAGGGCCTTCAGCGCCGCCGCGCGGGCGTGCGCGGCGAGGCGGCGGCTGGCGTCCGGACGTGGCATTGGTTCAGGCGTCGTTGTTGCCGAGCACGACGGTGTTGCGCGTGCGCGCGAAGTCGAGCAGCCGGCGGATCGGGCGCACGGCGCGCTCGCGGATGTCCTCGGGCACGAGGATCTCGTTGTCGCCGCGTTCGAGCACGCGCGCGAGCGAGCGCAGGCCGTTCATCGCCATCCACGGGCAGTGCGCACACGACACGCAGGTCGCGCCGCGCCCGCCGGTCGGGGCCTCGATGAAGGTCTTCTCCGGCGCCGCGGCGCGCATCTTGTGGAAGATGCCGTTGTCGGTCGCGACGATGAACTTCTGCGCCGGCAGCTCCTTCGCGGCCTTGATGATGCCGGTGGTCGAGCCGACGTAATCGGCGAGCGCGATGACCTCGGCCGGCGATTCCGGATGCACGAGCACCAGCGCGTCCGGATGTTCGAGCTTCATCTGCACCAGACCGTCGGCCTTGAAGGCTTCGTGCACGACGCAGGAGGCATCCCAGAGCAGCACGTCGGCACCGGTCTGGTCACGCACCCAGGCACCGAGGTGCTTGTCCGGCGCCCACAGGATCTTTTTGCCCTGCGCGTGCAGGTGGCGGACCAGATCGAGCGCGATGCCCGAGGTCGCCATCCAGTCGGCGCGCGCCTTCACGGCCGCCGAGGTGTTGGCGTAGACGACGACCTCACGGTCCGGATGCGCATCGCAGAAGGCCGAGAACTCGTCGGGCGGGCAGCCGAGATCGAGCGAGCACTCGGCGTGCAGGTCCGGCATCAGCACGCGCTTCTCGGGGTTCAGGATCTTCGCGGTCTCGCCCATGAAGCGCACGCCGGCGACGATCAGCGTCCTCGACGGGCACTCGGTGCCGAAGCGCGCCATGTCGAGCGAATCCGACACGTAGCCGCCGGTGGCATCGGCGAGTTCCTGCAGCTCCGGCGAGGTGTAGTAGTGCGCGACCAGCGTCGCGTCCTGCGCCTTCAGCAGGCTCCTGATGCGCGCGGTCAGCTCGGCGCGCTCGCCGGCTTCCAGCGTCTCGACGATGGTCGGCGGCACCTGCTCGGGCGTCAGCCGGTGGCTGCGGACAGGAACGGCTGCGTTCATGGGGTGGGCTCCGGGCGGCCGCGGGGCGGGCCGCATCACTTGATGAATTCGACGGTGCCGGGTCGCGCGACCCGATACAGCCGTGCCGGCCGGTGGTGTCCCTCGCGGGACAGCTCGCCGGTGTCTTCGATGCACGCGAGCGCGAGCACGCGCTTGCGGAAGTTCCGCTTGTCCAGCGCCTCGCCGAGGATGGTCTCGTACACCGCCTGCAGCGCCGACAGCGTGAAGCGCGCCGGCATGAACTGGAGGGCGATGGTCGAATAGTCGAGCTTGGCGACCAGCCGATCCAGCGCGCGCGCGACGATCGCCGCGTGATCGAGCGCGAGCCGCGGCAGCGCGCGCACCGGGAACCAGTCGCGGTGCTGATCGGCCGGACCGACCTCGAGCTGGCCGATCGGCACCAGCGCGTAGTACGCGACCGCGATCACGCGCTGCGCCGGGTCGCGATCCGGCCGGCCGAAGGTATACAGCTGTTCGAGCCAGACGCCGCGCACGCCGGTACGGGCCGCGAGATGACGAAGCGCCGAGGCATCGAGGTCTTC
>NZ_DAOLKE010000529.1:0-1722 GCF_035331805.1 Plasticicumulans sp.
GGGCGCCGCACGGACCGCGCCGCGCCGGGATATGGCGCCGCGCAGCCCTGCGAGCGGCGCGCGCCGGCTCGCAAGTGGCGCGCGAGTATACGGAAATCGCCACGGCCCGCCAAACCGCCGGGCCGGCGACCGGCCGGCTCCTCAGTTGCCCTGCGCCTTCCACTTGATCGAGCAGCCCATGCCGGGCAGCTGGGCGGCCGGGCCGCGGCCGGTGCCGGCGACCTGCTTCATCGCCTCGTACAGCTCGCGCACCGCACCGGCCGGGGCCGGCTGGCGGCCGCTCGCATCGAGCCGGCCGCGGTACTGCAGTTCGAGCGCGCGGTTGTAGCCGAAGAAGTCCGGCGTGCAGACCGCCCCGTAGGCGCGTGCGACCTGCTGCGACTCGTCGAACAGGTACGGGAACGGATAACCGAACTCGCGCGCGACCGCCTGCATGTGCGCGAAGTCGTCCTCGGGGTAGTCGGCCGGATCGTTGGCGCTGATCGCGACCACGCCGATGCCGAGGGCGGCGAGATCGCGCGCCTCGCGCACCAGACGCTCGCGCACCGCCTGCACGTACGGGCAGTGGTTGCAGATGAACATCACCAGCAGCCCGGCCGGGCCGCGCACGGCGTCGCGCGTCCAGCGCCGGCCATCGACGCCGGGCAGGTCGAAGTCCGGGGCCGGCAGACCGAAATCACAGACCGGGGTGTGCAGCAGGACCATCGGGAACCTCCGGAAGCAGGCAACGGGCAGACGCGGCGGCAGCGACAGACATCCCTGTTGCCATCTGCATTTGTACTGTCCTGTGTCGAAACGCTGCGCTGCAGCGGGTCACGGATGCACAGGACGGCGGTGGCCGGTATGATCCGCCGCATTTTGTTCCCGGCCCTCCCTGCCGGCCACCCTTTCCGCCCCGCCCGCCGCACATCCTGCGCGGACCGCCGCCCGAGGACGTTTCATGAGCGACGCCTATCTCTTCACCTCCGAGTCCGTGTCCGAAGGCCATCCGGACAAGATCGCCGACCAGATCTCGGATGCCGTGCTCGATGCGATCATCGCCCGCGACGAGGATGCCCGCGTCGCCTGCGAGACGATGGTCAAGACCGGCGTGGCCATCGTCGCCGGCGAGATCACGACCAGCGCCTGGATCGACCTTGAGGAACTCGTGCGCAAGGTCATCTGCGGCATCGGCTACACGTCCTCGGACGTGGGCTTCGACGGCGCGACCTGCGGCGTGCTGAACATCATCGGCAAGCAGTCCGTCGACATCGCGATGGGCGTCAACCGCAAGCGCTCCGAGGATCAGGGCGCCGGCGACCAGGGCCTGATGTTCGGCTATGCGAGCACCGAGACCGACGTGCTGATGCCGGCGCCGATCTGCTACGCGCACCGCCTGGTCGAGCGTCAGGCCGAAGCGCGCAAGTCCGGCCTGCTGCCGTGGCTGCGCCCCGATGCCAAGTCGCAGGTCACCTGCCGCTATGAGGACGGCAAGGTGGTCGGCATCGACGCCGTCGTGCTCTCGACGCAGCACAACCCCGAGATCGCCCATGCCGACCTGCGCGAGGCGGTCATGGAGCTCGTGATCAAGCACGTGCTGCCGGCCGGGCTGATCACCAAGGACACGCAGTTCCACATCAACCCGACCGGCAACTTCGTGATCGGCGGCCCGGTCGGCGACTGCGGCCTGACCGGACGCAAGATCATCGTCGACACCTACGGCGGCATGGCCCGCCACGGCGG
>NZ_DAOLKE010000530.1:0-1712 GCF_035331805.1 Plasticicumulans sp.
CAGCACCAGAACGAATTGGTCGGTTCGGAGTACTCGCGCGCCGCACCGGCGAGCTGGCGTTCGCGTGCGCGCTGCTGCTGGCCGGGCTGTTCTGGCTGGCCGGTGACGCACTGATCGCCCTGATCACGGTCAGTGCCGAGGTGCGCGCGCTCGCCGATGCCTGCCTGCCGTGGCTGGTGCTCTCGCCGATCGTCGGGGTCGCGGCCTTCCAGTTCGATGGTCTGTTCTTCGGTGCCACGCGCACCGCACCGCTGCGCGACATGATGGTGCTCGCCGCCGGCGGCTACGCGCTGGCGCTCTGGTGGTGGCTGCCGCGCTGGGGCAATCACGGGCTGTGGGCGGCGCTGATGCTGTTCTTCGTGCTGCGCAGCGTGCTGCTCGCCGCCTGCTGGCCGGCCCTGAAGCGCAGCGTCGGCCCGGCCTGAAACCGCAGCCGGGGCTTGCCGGCGGCGCGCACTGAAGGCACAACCGTCGGATTCCCCCTGTCCGGCCACGGAGCGGCCCGATCTGCCGATCGTCGAGGATCGTCGCCGTGAACCCGAGCATCGAACATCCCGTCCCGCCGCCACCCGCTCCGCCCGAGGACTACGAGGCGCCGGTCGCCGCGATGCACTTTCGCGCGATCCGCGAGGATCAGCCCGGCGAGCGGCTTGCGGCGCTGTATGCGCGCTCGAAACCCGGCTACGAACGCTGGTTCCTGCGCGAGGGCGACGCGGCGCGGCCGTCGTGGCTCGCCTGCGAGCGGGCGCTGCGTCACTGGCTGCCGGAGCTGTGGCCGACCTTCGAGCGCGTGCTGGCCGCGGTCGGCGACGGCGACCGCACGGCGCGCTTCCTGTCGCTGTACCAGCCGACGCCGTTTCTGGCCGGCTGCTCGCAGGCGGCCTGGGCGCGCGAATCGGTGGCGCTGGTGCGCAACTACGACTATTCGCCGCGCCTGGCCGACGGCGTGCTGCTGTACACGCACTGGAACTCGACGCCGGTGATCGCGATGTCGGACTGCCTGTGGGGCGTGCTCGACGGCATGAACGGCCACGGCCTCGCGGTCTCGATGGCCTTCGGCGGCCGGCGCGCGGTCGGCGACGGCTTCGGCATCACGCTGATCCTGCGCTACGTGCTGGAGTTCTGCCGCGACGTGCCCGATGCGCTGGCGGTGCTGACGCGCGTGCCGGTGCACATGGCCTACAACGTCGCGCTGGTCGATCGCGGCGGCCAGCACGCCACCGTCTACCTCGGCCCGGACCGGCCGCCGCTGGTGTCACAGGAGCGCGTGTCGACCAATCATCAGGGCTCGATCGAGATGCCGGACCATGCCCGCACCTGGGAGACGGTGCGCCGCGACGAATACCTGCGCTTCTGCGTCGATGCGCCCTACCAGAACGCCGACGCGCTGACCGGCCACTTCCTGGTGCCGCCGCTGTACCGCAACGGCCACGTCCGCGGCTGGGGCACGCTGTATACCGCCGCCTATCACCCGCACGCCGGCACGATGGCACTGCACTGGCCGCAGGCCGGCAGCTGGTGGCAGGGTTTCGGGGCTTTCGTCGAGGGCGAGCGCGAGGTGGCCTTCGGCGGGCGCGTCAGCTGAGCCCGGTGCCCGGAAATGACGAAGGCCGGCGCAGGGGCCGGCCTTCGGGAAGCGTCGGAAGCTTCGGCAAGGATTGGTGGGGCGGGAGGGGCTCGAACCCTCAACCTGCCGATTAAAAGTCGGATGC
>NZ_DAOLKE010000531.1:0-1703 GCF_035331805.1 Plasticicumulans sp.
CTGCGCAACGCCGTGCAGGACGCCGCGGCGCTGCGCGCGGCCTTCGCCGGCCGCACGCTGTCGCTCGGCCTTGCGCCGGACGAGGAAGCACCCGACGGGCTGGTCGCGCGCGCGCTGCCGGCCCGCAGCCTGAAGCTCGAACTCGTGCATGCGCGCAGCGGCGCCGAACCCGGCTGGCTGGCGCTGGAAATCCTCGATGACCGCTCGCTCGGCGCCCGCCAGCCCGGCGTGCTGCGCTTCCGGCTGCCGGCCAACGCGCTGCTCGCGCCGCCGCTCTACGACGATCCGAAGGATGCCGGCCTCGGCGTGCGTCCGCCGGCGCTGCCGGCCGGGCGCAGCGGCGACGAACTCGTGCACTGGCTGCGCCTGTCCTGCCCCGACGCGCCGGGCCTGAAGCTCGCGTGGCTCGGCTTCAACGCCGTCGATGTCGTCGCGCTCGACCAGCGCCGCGACGTGCTGCTCGCCGTCGGCGACGGCCGGCCGGATCAGGTCTGCGCGCTGCCCGATGGCAACGTCGATGCCGCATCGCTGCTCCTCGAAGTCGAGACGCCGCAGACCACCGCGGCCGGCTGGGAGCGCTGGTCGCCGGTCGAGCGCTTCGCCGCTGCCGGGCGCGAGGCGCCCGTCTACGCACTCGATGCCGCGAGCGGCCGCATCCGCTTCGGCGACGGCATCCGCGGCCGCGTGCCGGCACCGGGCCGGCGCATCCGCGCCGTCGAATACCGCCACGGTGGCGGTGCGGCCGGCAATCTGGGGCCGGGGCAGCTGCGCAGCGTCGTCGAGGCGCCGATGCTGCGCGTGCGCCACGAACGCGCGCTGCGCGGCGGTGCCGACGCCGAGACCGTCGCCGAGGCCGAACGCCGGCTGCCGGACTGGCTGAACCACCGCGAACGCGCGGTGACCGCCGCCGACTTCCGGATGCTCGCGCTCGAAACCCCGGGCAGCGGCATCGCCCGCGCCGAGGTCGTGCGCGGGCTGATCCCCGGCGACACGCTGGCCGCCCTGCAGCGCAACGTCCCCGGTGCAGTCGCGGTGTTCGTGCTGGCGGCGCGCGCCCCCGACGACCCGGCCCCGCCGCGGCCGGGCGCCGCGCAGCTGCGCGAGGTCTGGGCCTGGCTGCGCGAACGCTGCCCGATCGGCACCGAACTCTACGTGCTGTCGCCGCGCTTCGTGCCGCTCGCGGTCTCGGTCGCGGTCGGCGTGCGCGACCCGGCCATCGAGCGCGAGACGCTGCTGCGCGTCGAAGCGGCGCTGCGCCAGTGGCTGAGCGCACTGCACGGCGGTGCCGACGGCCGCGGCTGGCCGCTCGGGCGCGCCGTCGATCCCGAGGAGCTGCGCGCGGTCGCCGCGCGCGTCGATGGTGTCGTGCGCGTGCCGGCGCTCGGACTTTTCGCCCCCGATGCCGCCGGTCGCTGGCTGCCGCTGCCGGCCGGCACGGCGCTCGCGCTGCTCGATGTCGATCTGCCCGAGCTGCGCGCGGTCTCGGCCGGCAGCGGCAACAGCGTGCAGTTGCCGGCCGCCCTCACCGATGCCGCCGAAGCCGCCAGCGACGCCCCGGCGCCGGCGCCGGTCGTGCCGGATCTCTGCTGATGGACGTGAACTGATGGATGTCAACGGCAGTTCCGCGCTGCTGCTCGCCTCGGCCGCGGCCTTCGCCGGCGAGGCCGACGGCGTGCAGTGGGATGCCGCCGGCAACTGCCTGC
>NZ_DAOLKE010000532.1:0-1702 GCF_035331805.1 Plasticicumulans sp.
GGCTCGCGGTACTTGCCGGCCGGCTGGCGCTCGGGCAGCACCACGGCTTCCTGCGGCAGCTCCTGATACGGCACCCGCTCCAGCAGGTCGCTGAGGATGTTCAGGCGCGCACGCTTCTTGTCATTCGAATCGGCGACGATCCACGGCGCCCAGTCGCTGTGCGTGTACTTGAACATGTCGTCGCGGGCCTGCGAGTAGTCGAACCAGCGCGAATAGGACTTCAGGTCCATCGGCGACAGCTTCCAGGTCTTGCGGCCGTCATCGATGCGCGCCTGCAGGCGGCGGGTCTGTTCGTCGGAACTGACCTCCAGCCAGTACTTGATCAAGAGGATGCCCGATTCGGTCATCGCCTTTTCCACGGCCGGCACGGCATCGAGAAAGCGCCGGACCTCCCGTTCCTCGCAGAAGCCCATGACCCGCTCGACGCCGGCGCGGTTGTACCAGCTGCGATCGAAGATCACGACTTCGCCGGCCGCCGGCAGGTGCGGCAGATAGCGCTGGATGTACATCTGCGATTTCTCGCGATCATTCGGGGCCGGCAGCGCGACGACGCGAAACACGCGCGGACTCACGCGCTCGGTGATCGCCTTGATCGTGCCGCCCTTGCCGGCCGTGTCACGCCCCTCGAAGACGATGACGACCTTGAGTCCCGCATGCACGACCCAGCGCTGCAGCTTCACCAGTTCGACGTGCAGCCGGCGCAGTTCGCGCTCGTAGGTCTTCTTGTCCAGCTTCCCGCCCGCCCCGTCCAGAGCGGTTGCGGCTGCGGTCTTCTTTGCGGCTTTCTTCTTGTCCGACATGATCGCCCCCCGAGCGACGAGATTGCGGATACCGTCCGGGCCGGGCAGCACTGCCCGCCCCCGCGCGTCCTGCCCCGACCCACCGGCCTGCGTGCCACGCACGCAAACAGCCGGCGGGTTTTCCCCCGCAGCAAAGGTAGATGCGACCCGCAGGGGTGAAGCTCAATTTTCAGGGGAGCTGAATTTTCAGGGGATGAGTCCCGGGCACTCCGGGAATCCGGCGGCAACGGCCTGCCGTTCCCTCCTCCGCTCGCGCCCGCCGCTGCAGGAAACGCCGCCCCGGCGGGCCGCTCGACGAGCCGGCGTTCCGGCGCCTTCGCGAGCGTGCTGCCGACGCCGGCGCCGGCTGCGCAAGCTGCGCCGGCCGCCACGAGCCGCCCGGCTGCCCGCGCCGGGATCAGGCCCGCAGCCGACTTCAATGCGCCAGGTTCAATCCGCCAGCCCGCGGATCAGCCGGTCGAGTTCCTTCTGCAGCCGGTCCTCATCGGCGAGCAGGCCGGACCAGCATGGGGCTGGGGCGCTACCGGCTGGAGGTGGTGCGCTGACGGCGGGGGCTCCCGGCGCGCAGTACGATTCCCGCCCGCCACGCAGCACCCCGGCGGCCGGCACGCCCGGCTGCCAGCGCCGTCAGCCCGCCGGCGGCGCGAAGCGCCCGTCGCGCAGAAAGGCCACGACCTGGCGGGCCGCCTCGGCCCGGAAGATCAGCTCGGTATGCGAGTACGGCAGCGCCAGCACGGCGCAGGCGGCGGCGCAGGCGTTCTCGTCGGCGGCGACCACGCCGTCGGCCGGAAGCGGCAGTTCGGCGATCCAGCGGCCGAGGCCGATATTGTGCGTGCCGAGGATGACGCCGAGTTCGCGCGCCGGCGGCCAGTCCGGCACGTCGCCGCAGACGCCGGCCTCGC
>NZ_DAOLKE010000533.1:0-1692 GCF_035331805.1 Plasticicumulans sp.
GAGCACGCCGCCGGCCGCCGCGACCAGTCGCCGGCTGATCGACAGCCCGAGGCCGGTGCCGCCGTAGCGGCGCGTGGTCGACGGATCGGCCTGCGTGAACGGCTCGAACAGCTGCTCGACGGCCGTCTCGTCGATGCCGATGCCGCTGTCGCTGACGACGCATTCGAGCGCATCGCCATCCGCAGCCAGCGCCAGCGAGATGCCGACGTGGCCGTGCTCGGTGAACTTGATGGCGTTGCCGAGCAGGTTGACCAGCACCTGGCGCAGCCGCGTCGGATCCCCGTGCACGCGCGCCGGCAGGCCGGCAGCCGGCGTCAGTTCGAAGCGCAGGCCGCGCGCATGCGCGGCGCCGGCCAGCAGCTCGGAGACCTCGTCGAGCACGCGCAGCGGTTCGAAATCGATCGATTCGAGCAGCAGCTTGCCGGCTTCGAGCTTCGAGAAGTCGAGCACGTCGTTCAGCAGCGTCAGCAGCGCGGCGCCGGCGACGTGGATGCGGCGCAGGTAATCGGTGCGCAGTTCCATGTCGTCGGAACCGAGCGCGAGATCGGACAGGCCGATGATCGCGTTCATCGGCGTGCGGATCTCGTGGCTCATGTTGGCGAGGAACTCGGACTTGACCGCAGCCGCGGCGCTGGCGCGCGCGCTCGCCTCGCGCAGCGCCGCAAGCGTCGCGTGCAGCTCGCTGACATCGGCGACGGTGCCGACGACGACGTGGCTGCCGTCGCCGGTGCGCTCACGCAGACCGTTGACCAGCAGGTGGCGCTCGGGGTGCTCGGTCGACAGCTCCAGCTCGAAGGGCACGCCGTGGTCGCAGGCGAGCGTCATCGCCCGGCGCAGGCGGTCGCGGGCCTCGATCGAGACGCTGGCGAGCAGCTCATCGAGCGACTTCGGACCCTGACCGATGCCGAACAGCCGCGCGTAGCGCGCATCGCCATCGACGATGTCCGGCACGCAGTTCCAGTTCCAGATGCCCAGGCGCGCGGCATCGAGCGCGAGCGCGAGCCGCGTGCCGAGCGCGGCGAGCCGGCTTTCGTCGCGCTTGCGCCGGTGGATGTCGACGAACTGCACGATGCAGTGCAGCGGCGCGCCGGCGGCGTCGCGCACCAGCGCCGCGGTCAGCAGCAGCCAGATGCGGGTGCCATCGGGCAGCAGGCCGCGCAGCTCGCAGTTCGCGTCGCTGTGCTCGCCGGCGAGCAGCGCATCGAACACCGGGCGCATCGTCGCGTGATCGGCCGGATCGAGCACGTCGAAGAAGCGCAGCGTGGTCAGCTGCTCGGCCGGGCGGCCGAACAGCCGGCAGAGCGCCGGGTTGACGCTCAGGAAGCCGCCGTCGGGCTGCAGGATGGCCATGCCGTGCGGCGCGCTCTCCAGCGTGCGCCGCAGCGCTTCCTCGCTGTCGCGCAGCGCCTCGGTGGCGCTGCGCAGCCGCGTGATGTCGGTGCCGGCGATCAGCATCCAGCCCGGCGTCAGCAGGCTGCCGACGTTGATGCGGCGCACGCGGAACAGCCAGGTGCGCGCATCGATGTCGACCTCGAACTCGGTGCGCAGCCCGGTGCGCTGCGCGCTCTCGACCGCCTCCAGCGCCGTGCCGGTGCGGCTGAAGTTGCCGGCATGCACGATCAGCTGGCCGAGGTTCGGTTCCTCGATGCCGAAGGCGATGCCGGCGGCCGGGCTGAAGCGGCGCAGGCAGAG
>NZ_DAOLKE010000534.1:0-1683 GCF_035331805.1 Plasticicumulans sp.
CTCGACCAGGCCGATCTCGATGAACTCGGCGCCTGTCTCGGGCCCGAGACAGGCGACCTGATGCTCGAACGCCTGTCGCTGCCCGGGACCGACGGCGACGCCGCACGCGCGCGGCTGATCGTCGAGCTGCTCGATCGCCACGGCACCGGCCGCGTGCTGTTTCGCAACACGCGCGCGGCGATGCCGAACTTCCCGCGCCGCGTGCCGCTGCCGCTCGCGCTCGACTGCCCGCCCGCCTACCGCGACGGTGGCGGCGACGGAGTCGGGCTTGCCCCCGAGCGGGCGTACCGACCCGGGGCCGATGCGCCGGCCTGGTGGCGTTTCGATCCGCGCGTCGATGCGCTGATCGAGCTGCTCGCAGCCGGCGACAAGGTGCTGCTGATCTGCGCGCACAAGGCGACCGTGCTCGAACTCGACGAGGCGCTGCGCGTGAAGAGCGGCGTGCCGGCGGCGCTGTTTCACGAGGACATGCCGCTGCTCGCGCGCGATCGCGCCGCCGCCTGGTTCGCCGATCCGGCCGGTGCGCGCGTGCTGCTCTGCTCGGAGATCGGCAGCGAAGGCCGCAACTTCCAGTTCGCGCACCACCTGTTCCTGTTCGACCTGCCCGAGAACCCCGATCTGCTCGAACAGCGCATCGGCCGGCTCGACCGCATCGGCCAGACCGAGGACATCCGCATCCACCTGCCCTGGCTGCGCGCCACGGCGCAGGAAATCCTGTACCGCTGGTACGCCGAAGGCCTCGATGCCTTCGCCCGCCACGCCCGCGCCGCCGAGGCCGTGTACCGGCGCGTGCGCCCCGAACTCGAGGCCGCGCTCGCCGGCCACGGCGATGCCGAAGCGCTGATCGCGCACAGCGCCCGGCTCAATGCCGAACTCGGCAGCGAACTCGAACGCGGTCGCGACCGGCTGCTGGAGCTGTCGTCGTTTCGCGAGGGCCCGGCACTCGAACTGGTCGAACGCATCCGCGCCCAGGATGCCGACCCGGCGCTGCCGGCGCTGCTCGAACGGCTGTTCGATCACTACGGCGTCGATGCCGAGGCGCACGAGGACGGCACGCTGGTGCTGCGCACCGGCGAGCAGATGCTGACCGCGCAGTTCCCGGCCCTGCCCGAGGAAGGCCTGGCGGTCACCTTCGAGCGGGGGCTGGCGCTCGCGCGCGAGGATGTCGACTTCCTGAGTCCGGATCATCCGCTGGTCGTCGGCGCGCTCGACCTGCTCGCCGGCGCCGTCGACGGCAACTGCGCGCTGGTCGCCTGGCGCGAGCCGCCGGACGAAGCCCCGGAGCTGCTGCTCGAAGCCGTGTACGTGCTCGAATGCGTGGCGCCGCCGGCGCTGCAGGCCGACCGCTTCCTGCCGCCGCTGCCGCTGCGTGTGGTCATCGATCCGCACCTGCGCGACGCGGGCGAGCACTGGCCGGCCGCCGTCATCGGCAGCGGCTGTACCGATGTGCCGGCCGCGGCCGTGCGCGAGCGCCTCGCCGACCGGCGGCTGCGGCGCATGCTCGATGCCGCCGCCGTCGCGGTCGGCCGGCTCGCCGAGCAGACGATCAAGGCCGCGCAGGCCCGCATGCAGGCGACGCTGACGCCCGAGGTCGAGCGCCTGCGCGCGCTCGCCGCCGTCAACCCGAGCGTGCGCGCCGCCGAGATCGAATTCGCCGAAACGCGCGTCGCCGAGCTGTACACG
>NZ_DAOLKE010000535.1:0-1678 GCF_035331805.1 Plasticicumulans sp.
GCACCGCCTGGCGCTGCATGTTCGAACCCATCAGCGCGCGGTTGGCGTCGTCGTGTTCGAGGAACGGGATCAGCGAGGCCGCGACCGAGACGATCTGCTTCGGCGACACGTCCATGTACTCGACCTGATCCGGTGAGCGCAGCGTGAACTCACCCTGCACGCGGCACGACACCAGCGAATCGATCAGGCGGCCGTCCTGATCGAGCGCGGCGTTGGCCTGCCCGATCACGTACTTGCCCTCCTCGATCGCCGACAGGTAGTCGATGCGGTCGGTGACGCAGCCGTTGTCGACCTTGCGGTACGGGGTCTCCAGGAAGCCGTACTCGTTGGTGCGCGCGTACACGGCCAGCGAGTTGATCAGGCCGATGTTCGGACCTTCCGGGGTCTCGATCGGGCAGACGCGGCCGTAGTGCGTCGCATGCACGTCGCGCACCTCGAAGCCGGCGCGCTCGCGGGTCAGGCCGCCGGGGCCGAGCGCCGAGACGCGGCGCTTGTGCGTGACCTCGGACAGCGGGTTGTTCTGGTCCATGAACTGGCTGAGCTGCGAGGAGCCGAAGAACTCCTTGATCGACGCGGCCACCGGCTTGGCGTTGATGAGATCGCGCGGGCCGAGGTTCTCGCTCTCGGCCACCGACAGGCGCTCCTTGACCGCGCGCTCGACGCGCACCAGACCGACGCGGAACACGTTCTCGGCCATCTCGCCGACGCAGCGGATGCGGCGGTTGCCGAGATGGTCGATGTCGTCGACCTGGCCGCTGCCGTTGCGGATGCCGATCAGCACGCGCAGCACGTCGATGATGTCGGAGGTCACGCCGTATTCGGCGACCAGCTTCTTCAGCAGCTCCTCGGAGCGCTTCGCGCAGTACTGGTGGTCATAGAGCACGCCCGGACCGGTCACCGCCTCGCGCCCGACGCGGCGGTTGAACTTCATGCGACCGACCGCCGACAGGTCGTAGCGGTCTTCCGAGAAGAACAGGTTGTGGAACAGGTTCTGCGCCGCCTCGCGGGTCGGCGGTTCACCCGGACGCATCATGCGGTAGATCTCGACCTGCGCCTCCAGCTCGGAGCGGGTCGGATCGACGCGCAGCGTCTGCGAGATGAACGCACCGCGGTCGAGGTCATTGACGAACAGTGTGCGGAACTCGCTGATGCCGGCGGCGCCGAGCTTTTCGAGGTGATCGACGCTCAGCTCCTCGTTGGCGAGCAGCACGAGTTCGCCGGTGCGCGTGTCGATCACGTCGTGCGCGAGGATGCGCCCGAGCAGGTAGTCGGCCGGGACTTCCAGCGTCGTCACGCCGGCCTTGGTCAGCTCGCGGATGTGGCGCACGGTGATGCGCCGGCCGGCCTCGACGATGACCTGGTCACCGACCCGGATGTCGAAGCTCGCCGTCTCGCCCTTCAGGCGCTCGGGCACGAGATCGAGCAGCACGCGGCCGTCCTGCAGCCGGAAGGTGTTGGTCTCGAAGAACAGGTCGAGGATCTGCTGGTTGTCGTAACCGAGCGCGCGCAGCAGGATCGTCACCGGCAGCTTGCGCCGGCGGTCGATGCGCGCGTAGACGATGTCCTTCGCGTCGAATTCGAAGTCGAGCCAGGAGCCGCGGTACGGAATCACCCGCGCCGAGAACAGCAGCTTGCCCGAGGAGTGCGTCTTGCCGCGGTCGTGATCGAAGAACACGCC
>NZ_DAOLKE010000536.1:0-1678 GCF_035331805.1 Plasticicumulans sp.
TGGGCCGTGGCGGCGCCGGCGCCGTCGAACACCAGCCGCGGCTCCAGGGCCATGCGCAGCGAATGCGGGCGCCCGATGGCCGATTCCCGGGATCGGAGACCTTCCTGTTCTGGCGACACCAAATCCCGAGGTCCACGCATGGCTGTGCCTCCCGCACCGGCTGTTCCGCCTCCAGGAATGCAGGCACGCAAAGCCTGGCCATCCATCGAATCCGTGAGTCCATCGGATCGGAGGGATGCCGCACGTGCATGGTGGGCGGTAAGGATCGGAGTTTGCTTTTTCGTCACTTGACGCGCAACCACGCCTTGCCTAGTCGCTTGCGTCAAGAAATCGTCGCGTCGGCCGCGGTCGCCCGCCGCGCCGGCGCTGACTACAGTGGCGCGCATGAGCGGTCCGGATCACCGGTCTCCAGCACCAGAAGAACGCCGCACCGGCCCCGGGGGGCCGGAATATTCCGGGAGAGCCCCATGCATACGCCCGACTGGGACGATTACCGCTATTTCCTCGCCACCGCGCAGACCGGCAGCCTGTCGGGTGCCGCACGCGAGCTGCGCACCAACCAGCCGACCGTCGGGCGGCGCATCGCGGCGCTGGAGGAAGTGCTCGGCGTGCGGCTGTTCCATCGCCACGCGCGCGGCATGAGCCTGACCGAGGCCGGCGCGCGCATGCTGCATTCGGTGCAGACGATGGAAGAAGCCGCGCTCGCCGCCGGTCGCGCCGTGACCGGCGAGGATGCGAGCCTCGCCGGCACCGTGCGCATCTCGGCGCCCGAGAGCATCGGCAGCCTGTTCGTCGCGCCGCGCCTCGGGCGGCTGAACGGCCGCTATCCGGCGATCCAGATCGTGCTGCAGCTCACGGCGCACACCGCCGACCTGCTGCGCAACGAGGCCGACATCGCCGTGCGCCTGTTCCGTCCGACCGCGGCCGATCTGGTCGCACGCCGCGTCGGTCAGGTGCCGTTCGCGCTGTACGCCTCGCCGAAGTACCTGAACGCCGCGCCGGCGCTGGTGGCACCGGCCGATCTGGCCCAGCACCCGCAGATCGGCTACGACGACGAATACGTGCATCTGCCCGAAGCCGAGTGGCAGGCCGGCTACGCGCGCGGTGCGCGCTGGTCACTGCGCTCGAACAGCGCCTTCGCGCGCGCCGGCGGCGCGGCGGCCGGCATGGGCGTGGCGCTGCTGCCGAGCGTGGTCGGCGAGATCTGGCCGGGGCTGGTGCGCGTGCTGCCGAACGACGCGCCCGAGCCGCGCGAGGCCTGGCTGGTCGTGCACAAGGACCTGCGCTACGTCGCGCGCATCCGCGTCGTGCTCGACTTCCTCGCCGAGATCTTCGAGGAAACCCGCAGCCCGGCCGCGCCGCAGCCGGCACGGGCGGTCTGAGCCGGGCGCCCTCCGTTCACGCCGTGCGCCCGGGCTTCCCCGGCGCCGGCGTGCGCGCCAGCGTCCAGACCTCGACCCGCTCCACGCCGCCGGCCTGCAGCGCCCGTGCGCATTCGCCGGCGGTGTGGCCGGTGGTCAGCACGTCGTCGATCAGCGCGATGTGCGCGTGCGGCACGCCCTGCGCCAGCACGAAGGCGCCGGCGACGTTGCGCCGGCGTTCGCGAAACGCCAGCGCGCTCTGCGCGGCGGTGTCGCGCACGCGCCGGCCGGCATCGAGGAGCGGCAGGCCGAGCATG
>NZ_DAOLKE010000537.1:0-1668 GCF_035331805.1 Plasticicumulans sp.
TCAGCGTCAGCGCGTTGCCGGCGAGGCCGCCGGCGGCGAAACCCTCGTCGGCGAAGGACGTGGCGCGCATGCCGTCGGGTACGGCGAGCTGCGGATACAGCGCGCCGCGCACCTGCGGCACGGCATAGACGAGGCAGGCGAGCCCGAGCGCCGCCAGCCCGAGCGCGCGCCAGAGGCCGGCGAGCTTCGCCAGCCGCCCGGGCGGCAGCACGTGCAGCAGCGCGAGCGCGGCGGCGAGGTTCAGCCACAGCGCGCGCGGAGCCTGGGGTTCGTGCCAGACCAGCGCCAGTCCGACGAGCGCCAGCCCGCCGTAAGCCGCACCGGCGAGGCGGCCGATCGCGAGCGTCGTCAGCAGCAGCAGGAAGAAATCGAGCAGGTTCCAGCGCGCGAGCCAGGCGCCGTCGGCGCGCGCCGGCCCTTCGGCCCCGAGCAGGCGCCAGCCCGGCGGCAGCTGCAGCGCGGTGCTGAGCGATTGCGGCTCGATGCGCCAGCCGACCGCCGGCAGCGTCACGCGCCCGGCGTGCGCGGCGGATTCGAGCCGCCCGGTCGCGGCCAGATCGAGCCGGCCGGCGCGCAGCTCGATGCCGGCGGCCTCCTTGCGCTTCGTGATGAACTGGTCCTCGCCGCCGATCGTCACGCGTCCCGGCGCATACGGGGGCGCGGCATCGAGGCGGTCGCTGCGTGCGATGCTGCCGCGCAGGCGCTCCTGCGCGGTCCAGCCGCCGCCGTCGAAGTCGAGCCACAGCGTGCGCGCGAGCGTCAGCCGGTCCGGCGGGGTTTCGGCCTCGCCGCGCGCGCGTTCGAGGAGTTCGAGCGCCGGGCGCTCGCCGCCGAGCACGAACACCGGCAGCCGCCGCCAGTCGGGCGGCAGCGTGGTCTGCTGCGGATCGATCGGCTGCGCGCCGCGCAGGCTGACCGTGCGCAGCTCCGGGCGCGCCGCCCAGGCCCAGACTTCGGCCTCGGGCCAGGGCTCGTCCTGCGCCGGCGGCGCCAGCCGCTCCGGCTGCGTGGCACCGGCGGCGCGCGCCTCGATCGCGATCGTCCAGATGCCGGGCTGCAGCTGCACGCGCAGCCGGCCGTCGGGTTCGAGCCGTGCCGGCAGCGGGCTGTCGAGCGCCATCGGCACGAAACCGGGCGGCAGCGCGGTGCCGAGCACCGCCTCGCGCGCGCGGCCGGCGACGCGCAGCACGACTTCGGTGCGAAGCCGCATCGGCTGTTCGTCCTCGACGCGCCGGCGCACGTCGAGTTCGAGGTGATCGGCCTCGCGCGCACCGTCATCGGCGCCGGCGGCGAGCTGCAGGCCGTCGCCGGTGCGGCTGACGGCGAGCGGCTTGCCGCCGGCATCGACGAGTTCGATCAGGCCGCTGCCCGGGGGCAGCGGCAGCACGGCCGGGGCCTCGTCACCCCAGAACAGCCGGCCGCTGATCTTGTGCGTGCCGGCCGGCAGGCGCAGCGCCGGGTGGCCGTCGTGCAGCAGCACCAGCGCCGGTTCGCCGTCGGCCCCGACCGCGCGCGGGCGCAGCGCGGCATCGCCGGGCAGCAGCAGCCAGTCCTCGCGATCGAGCCGCCACGTGCCGCTGAACAGCGCGCCGTCGGCGGCGAGTTCGATGCGCAGCCGCCCGGCCCAGACGCAGCGCCAGTCGCCCGGCCCGCCGGCGAGCGCGCAGC
>NZ_DAOLKE010000538.1:0-1667 GCF_035331805.1 Plasticicumulans sp.
TGCTGCCGACAATTCTGGATCTGGTCGGTGTGCAGGCCAGCCATCTTGGCTTCGGAAGCTCGCTGTTTCACACGCAAAGATCGCTCGGCCACCTGCTGTGGGACGGCAAGCCCTCGCGCAGCACCTGCGGCTGTCGGCGGCGCTGTCCGATCCGGACCCGGCGCGTGCGGCGGCGTGGATCGAAGGCTTCGTGCACGGCGGCGCGCGCGTGCTGACCCACGACGACACGCTGTGGGGCCTGCTCGATGACTGGCTCGCCGCGCTGCCGGAACCGGCCTTCGTCGCCGTGCTGCCGCTGCTGCGCCGCGCCTTCGCCGGCTTCACGTCCGCCGAACGCCAGCGCCTCGGCAGCCGCAGCCGCAACGCCGCGCGCGAGGCGGCAACTTCCGGCACCGATCCGGTCCGCGCCGGGATGATGGTGCCGGTGCTGGTGGAGCTGCTGGGGGGCGGAACATGACGCTGTATCAGGGCCGCATCGCATGAGCCTCACCGACCTCGATCCCGAACTCGACCCGCCGGCCGAGGACCTCGACCCCGCCGAAGCCCGCCGCCTGCGCCGCTGGCGACTGGTGCTCGGCGCGCCGGCCGAGCACCCGGACTGCGCGCTCGATGCCGCGGGGCTCGCGCTCGATTCGGCGCTCGATGCGCTGTACGGCGAGCAGGAGCGCGGCGCCGGGCTCGGGGGATCGGCGCCGCGCGTGGCGCGCTGGCTCGGCGACATCCGCGAGCACTTCCCGGTGCCGATCGTGCGCGTGCTGCAGCGTGATGCGATGGAGCGGCTCGGCCTCAAGCGCCTGCTGCTCGAACCGGAGCTGATGCAGGGGCTGGAGCCGGACGTGCATCTGGCGGCGACGCTGGTGTCGCTCGCGCACGTGATGCCGGCGAAGGCCAAGGACACGGCGCGCATCGTCGTGCGCCGCGTGGTCGAGGACCTCGAACGCCGGCTGTCGGAGCCGATGCGCGCGGCGGTGCTCGGCAGCCTCGATCGCAGCGTGCGCAACCACCGCCCACGCCACAGCGAGATCGACTGGCCGCGCACGATCCGCGCGAACCTGCGCCACTGGCAGCCGGAGCTGCGCACGGTGATCCCCGAACGCCTGCTCGGCCACGGCCGCCGCCGCTCGGGCCTGCGCGACATCGTCGTGGCGATCGACCAGAGCGGTTCGATGGCGGCCTCGGTGGTCTACGCCAGCCTGTTCGCGGCGGTGATGGCCTCACTGCGCGCCGTGAACACGCGGCTGGTGGCCTTCGACACGAACATCGTCGATCTGAGCGACCAGCTCGCCGATCCGGTCGATGTGCTGTTCGGCGTGCAGCTCGGCGGCGGCACCGACATCAACCGCGCCGTCGCCTACTGCGAGAAGCTGATCGAGCGGCCCGAGGACACGATCTTCGTGCTGATCAGCGACCTGATCGAAGGCGGCGTGCGCGAGCAACTGCTGTCACGCTGCGCCCGCCTGCACGCGGCCGGCGTCACCTGCGTGGCGCTGCTCGCACTCTCCGACGAGGGCCGCCCGTGCTTCGACGCCGAAATCGCCGCCGCCCTGTCCGCCCTCGGCATCCCGGCCTTCGCCTGCACGCCGGAACTGTTCCCCGGCCTGATGGCGACGGCGATCGAGAAGCGCGACGTGGGGCAGTGGGCGGCGCAGCAGGGGCTGGTGACGACG
>NZ_DAOLKE010000539.1:0-1661 GCF_035331805.1 Plasticicumulans sp.
AGCGCCAGCAGCGCCACCGCCGCCAGCGGCAGGCCGAGCTGCGGCGGCCGGCGGTAGCGGCCGGTCGCGCGCAGGTAGTGGCCGGTCAGCGTCGCGGTCAGCGGCGCGGCCAGTGACATCGGCATCATCAGCAGCCCGGCCGCGGCGGCGCTCCTGCCGAGGCCGATCTGCAGCCAGGCCGGCACCAGCACCGCGACCGCGAGGAAGCCGCCGAACACCAGGAACAGCGCCGCGCCGGTCGGTGCGACCACCGGATCGCGGAAGAAGGCCGGCGGCAGCAGCGGCTCGGCCGTGTGCCGCTGGCGGTGCGCGAACAGCAGCGCCGGAACGACGGCGAGCGCCAGCAGGCCGAGGATCGGCGCCGAGGCCCACGGCCAGCGGTGGCCGCCGAAGCTCAGCGCCAGCAGCAGCGCCGTCGTCGCCGTCGACAGCAGCACGATGCCGGGCAGGTCGATGCGCCCGCGCGTGCCGCCGCGCACCGGCAGCCGGCGCAGCACGCGATCGGTGATCACGAGCGCCGCGAGTCCGAGCGGCAGGTTGATCCAGAAGATCCACGGCCAGCCCAGGTATTGCGTCAGCAGCCCGCCGAGCGTCGGTCCGAGCAGGCCGGCGCAGGCCCAGACCGACGCGAAGTAGGCGACGTAGCGCCCGCGCTCGCGCGGCGGCACCACGTCGGCGACCGTCGCCTGCGCCAGCGTGATCAGCCCGCCGCCGCCGAGGCCCTGCAGCGCGCGCGCCGCGATCAGCATCGGCATCGAAGTCGCGAGCGAGCAGAGCACCGAGCCGCCGAGGAACACGATCAGGCAGCCGGCGAGCACGCGCCGGCGCCCGAGCACGTCGCTCGCCTTGCCGAGCACCGGGGTGGCGCAGGTCGAGGCGAGCAGGTAGGCGGTGACCACCCAGGACATCAGCTCGACCCGGCCGAGCTCGGCGGCGATCGCCGGCAGCGCCGTGGCGACGATGCTCTGGTCAAGCGCGGCGAGGAACAGCGCCAGCACCGAGCCGAGCACGACGGCGCGGACCTCGGCAGCGGTCAGCGGCGCGGGGACGGAATCGGACATCTCGGGATACCGGCGGATGAGGCGGGGCGACGGAATCTGGACCCGCGCGAACGGCGGCGGTTCGTCAGCGTACGCGGAAACCGCCGTCGCGCAGCGCCTGCACGATGCCGGTGACGTGATCGAGCCCGCGGGTTTCCAGCGTCAGGTCGAGTTCGGCCTCGCGCAGGCCGACCTCGGCGGCGTCACGGCGCTGGCTGATCTGCAGGATGTTGGCGCGCTCGCGCGCGACCAGGCCGGCGACCTCGGCGATCGAACCGGGCCGGTCGGCGACGACGACGCGCAGGTGCGCGAGCCGCCCGTCGCGCTCCAGCCCGCGCTCGACGATCTTCGCGAGTTCGATCGGGTCGATGTTGCCGCCCGAGACCACGGCGACGATGCGCTTGCCGGCCGGGTCGCCGACGACGCCATCGAGCAGCGCCGCGATGCCGACCGCGCCGGCGCCTTCGGCCAGCAGCTTTTCCTGTTCGAGCAGGGTCAGGATCGCGCGCGCGATCGATTCCTCGTCGACGGTGACGATGCCGTCGAGCCAGGCCGCGGCCTGCGGATAGGTGTGCACGCCGACACGCGCGACCGCGATGCCGTCGGCGAGCGTCGCCGCCG
>NZ_DAOLKE010000540.1:0-1653 GCF_035331805.1 Plasticicumulans sp.
TCATCACGTTTGCGGAGCAATGGTGCGAGCTGAAGCAGTGGGACAAGGATGTTCGCGTCATTGAAATCTGAAACTCCGGCCAACTCCACCGGCCGCCGGGTGCCCGATGCCGCAACGGCACGGGTGCCGGGCGGGGCACTGGGGAAAGCGGTGCGATTCACGAAGCCGTAAATCAGGGCATCCGGCCGCGGAAGATGGCGGGCGCCGGAAATGCCGGCTTCAGACAGAACCGCCCCGTCACGTATACCCCTCATCCCAGCGCAGCGGCATGAAGCGGATCGGCGGCAGCGGTGGCTGGCTGTCGGATTTCAGCGCACCGGACAGATCCAGCAGGATGTCGGAGGATTCCGGCGAGGGCACCGGCACGGCGAAGTCGATCGACAGCCGATAGCGCCGCCCGGGCTCGGACAATGCGTATGCGGCCGGCAGCGGCCAGTGCTGCCAGTCGCTGCCCTGTTCGATCCACCGGCCCTGCGCATCCCGGCGACCGAACTCGTATCCGGCCACGCCGGCATGTCGCTGCCCGGCAAACTGCAGGATCGCCTGCTCCGGCCGGAACACGAAACCCGGCTTCAGCGGCACGACGGTCACGAACACGCGCGTCCTGCCGGCGGTGACGTTCTTCGTGTACACGTTGCGCGGATCGATCGAAACCGGCACGAAGAACAGCATCACCTGGTAATCATGCGTGCGCAGCCGGTTGTCGATGTCGACACTGAACTTCAGCCCGGGCAGCTCGAATTCCGGCGGGGTCCGGCTCGGGCGATCGCCGGAGAGGACGGGCGGGGTGTCGCCGACATAAGCGATGCTCTCCCAGCCACCCCGGAAACCGGCGCAGCCGCTGAGGAGCAGGAGGCTCAGAAACAGGCAGGACAGTCTTGTCATCGCATGCACCAGCGGCTCATCGGTCCTGCGCAACCCGGTCCTCAGGCCGCCGCTGCCGGCGGCCCGGCGCCGGCCTGCGGAGGTCCGGCTGCAAGGTCGGCATCAGCGTATCCGGTCCGGAGACCGGCGGGCGACGGCGATGGCCTGAGCGGGCACGCGCTGCGGCTCAGTCCCGACGCCGCATCGCGCCGAGGCCAAGTCCGCCGGCCAGCAGCAGCGCCAGCCCCGCCGGCTCCGGCACCGGCACCGCCGAGAAGCTGATCAGCAGTTCGCTGTCCTCGGGGCCGAAGTTCGTGAAGCCGGGCGTGAACGGGGCCGCCGAGTACACCTCCAGATAGCCGGGCGGTGACAGGAAGCTGGCGAAGAACGGGCTGACGTAATTGCCGTCGGCGAGCTGGTAGCCGAAGCCGTCGCCAGTCAATTGCTCACTGCCGGACGATACGAGGTTGTCGATGTTGAACGGCTCGTTGCCGGGAATCGGTGCGCCGGCCGGCATCAGGCCGGTGATGGCGATGCCGTTGCGGCTGCCGGTGATGGCGCTGATCAGGTAATGGCCGCTGCCGTCCGGGGTGTCGTCGGTCGTGAACGTGCCGCTCGCGGTGATGCCGGTGCCGGAATAGCTCCAGTTCCACAGCAGCGCCGAAGCCTGCGTGAACGGGGCGAGGGCGAGCGTTGCGCCGAGCAGCACGGCGGCGAGACGGCGGGCGGGGCGGGTCGCGGACATGCAGGACTCCGTGGCGCAAGGGCCAGGTCTGGGCGGAGCCCCGA
>NZ_DAOLKE010000541.1:0-1650 GCF_035331805.1 Plasticicumulans sp.
GCGCGCTGGCGTCGCCGAGGAAGGGGGCCAGCGGCCGGCGGCGCAGCAGCAGCATGAAGGCTTCGCAGGTGAGCGCCGTCAGTCCGGCCAGCGCGAGCTGCACCAGCACGCCGGGGCCGAACACGAGGATCAGCACCAGCAGGCCGGGGGCGAGTGCGTACAGCACGCGGCGCATGACCAGCGCAACGCTGTTGCCGAGGTGGACGTGCGGCGAGGTGCGGGTTTCGAACAACATGACGGCGGGGGCTCAGCGGATGTCCGGATCGGACGGAACGGCCTGCGCGGCCTTCTTCGCTTCGGCGCGCGCGCGGGCAGCGGCGAGCTTCGCAAGCTGTGCCTCGCTCAGCGCCGGTGCGGCCGGGGTCGACGCGGCCGCCGGTACGGCTTCGGGCACAGCCGGAGCGGCCGGCGTCGGCGATGTCTCTGCGGCCACCGGCGTGGCTGCGGGCGCAGTCGCTGCGGCCTGCGCAGCCTTCTTCGCCTCGGCGCGGGCGCGGGCGGCGGCGAGCTTCGCGAGCTGTTCCTCGCTCAGCGCCGGCGCGGCCGGCGTCGACGCGGCTTCCGCGGTCAGCGGAGCGGTTTCCGGTGCTGCGGCGGCCTGCGCCGCGGCCTTCTTCGCCTCGGCGCGGGCGCGGGCAGCGGCGAGCTTCGCGAGCTGTTCCTCGCTCAGTGCCGGATCAGCCGGTATCGACGCGGTTTCCGCGGCCACCGGAGCGGTATCCGTCGCAGCAGCAGCTTTCTTTGCCTCAGCGCGGGCGCGCGCGGCAGCGAGTTTCGCGAGCTGGGCCTCGTCGAGCCCCGCGGCGGGCGCGGCCGGGCTGGCGGTAGCCGGGGGCGCGGTGCCGGTCCCGGTCTCCGCGACCTTCGTGGCCTTCTTCTCCTGGGCCCGCGCGAGGGCGGCGGCGATCGCAGCCTTCTTCGGATCGTCGGCCGGTGCGGCGGGCTCGCTCGCGCCCGCTTCGTTGGCTGCCGGTGTGGCGGCGCGTGCCTTCTTGGCCTGCTGGCGTGCCTGACGCTCGGCTTCCTCGCGTTCGAGGCGCTGCGAGCGGAACTCGTGGCGGCGGCGCGCCTGTTCGGATTTCTGCTTCTCGCGCTCGGCGGCGCCGATCTCGGACTTGGCGTAGCGGTAGTACTGCACCAGCGGCAGCCGGCTCGGGCAGACCGCCGCGCAGGCACCGCATTCGATGCAGTCGAACAGCCGCGTGGCCTGCGCCTTGTCGAACTCCTTGCCGCGCGCGAACCAGTACAGCTGCTGCGGCAGCAGCCTGGCCGGGCAGGCATCCATGCACGCGCCGCAGCGGATGCACGGCAGCGTCGGCGCCGGCGGTGCCAGTTCGTCGGCGCCAGCGACCAGCACGCAGCCCATGCCCTTGGTGACCGGCACCTCGTCGCCGGCAACCGCGAGCCCCATCATCGGCCCGCCGAGGATCAGCCGCTGCGCACGGGCGGTATAGCCGCCGCAGGCTTCGACCAGCGCCCGTACCGGCGTGCCGAACGCGACTTCGAGGTTGCGCGGGCTGGCGACGCCGGCGCCAGTGATCGTGACGATGCGCGAGATCAGCGGCCGGCCGGTGGTCACCGCCGTGTATACGGCCGCGGCGGTGCCGACGTTCTGGCACAGGATGCCGGAGTCGACCGGCCGGCGGCTGC
>NZ_DAOLKE010000542.1:0-1643 GCF_035331805.1 Plasticicumulans sp.
CGAGCTACGTCGGGGTGTCCGGCGGCAGCATCGTCGCGGCGCTGGCCGCCGCCGGCTGGCCGCCGCCGCGGCTGCTGCGTCTGGCGCTCGACACCGACTTCGGGCGCTTCCGCGGCCGCTCGCTGTGGCAGCTCGCGCGCCGCGGCGGGCTGTCCTCGGGCGAGGCCTTCGAGCGCTGGCTCGACGAACTGCTCGAAGGCCGGCGCTTCCGCGATCTGCCGAAGGACCTGGCCGTGGTCGCCACCGACGTGCACACCTCGCAGCCGGTGGTGTTCAGCCGCAAGACCACGCCGGATGAGCGCATCGCGCGCGCGGTGCGCTGCTCGATGGGCATCCCGCTGCTGTTCGCGTTCCAGCCGTATCGCGACCATCTGCTGGTCGACGGCAGCATCCTGTCCGAGGATGCGCTGCAGCGCGACTGGAGCGGCGACGGCACGCCGGTGTGCTTCTTCCGGCTGCGCGGCGAGCCCGACACCCGGCCGCTGTCCACGGCCGGGCTGTTCCCGCTGCCGGCCTACGTGTCGATGCTGATTCGCACCTTCATGACCACGCTGTCGCGCGAGTTCGTCGATGCCCGCCACTGGCCGCGCACCGTCGTCGTCGAGGTCGGCAGCTACTCGCCGATCGACTTCGCGCTGCGCGAGGCCGACAAGCGCGAGCTGTACGCCTGCGGCTACGAGACGGTACGCAACATCCTGCCGTTCAAGTTCCCGGGGCTGTGCCCTTCATCCGCGGACGCCGTCCTGCCCGATGCCTCCTGAAGCGGCGGGCCACGGCGGCCGGCAGGCCGGCCTGATCCGGCCCGATGCCGATGCCACCCACAACGCCTTTACGAACGCCTTCACGAACGCATTCACGCATGACCGGTAGAGACCCCCGTATGAATCGAAGCTCCGTGACGCTGCACCACGCCCGCCTGTGGCAGGGCCTCGGCTGGGCGCTGGTCGCGATCGTCGTCTGGCTGTCGCTCGATCCCAGTCCGCCGACGCCGCCGGATTTCCTCGCCTGGGACAAGGCCCAGCACGCCCTCGCCTACGGCACGCTGGCCTGGTGGTTCCGCCAGAGCTTCGCGCCGCACCGGCGCTGGCCGCTGTTCCTGGTCGGGCTCGGCATCGGGCTGGAGTTCCTGCAGGGGCTCGGCGGCGTGCGCATGTTCGATGTCGACGACATGCTCGCGAACACCGTCGGCGTCGGTCTCGGCACGGCGCTCGCCGTGTGGACGCCGGCCGGCCGGCTGCTCGGCTGGGCCGACCGGCGGCTGGCGCCGGCATGAGGCCGGGCTTCGGAGCGCCGTCTGCGGAGGGCTGGCGATGAACTGGCTGATCCTGCTGGTTGCCGGTCTCTGCGAGGTCGGCTGGGCGATCGGGCTGAAGTACACCGAGGGCTACACCCGGCTGTGGCCGAGCGTGTTCACGATCGCCGGCATGGTCGTCAGCGTCTGGCTGCTCGGCATCGCCATGCGCACGCTGCCGGTCGGCACCGCCTACGCGGTCTGGGTCGGCATCGGCGCGGTCGGCACCGCGATCCTCGGCATCGTGCTGTTCGACGAACCGGCCGATGCCGCGCGCCTGTTCAGCCTGACGCTGATCGTCGCCGGCATCGTCGGGCTGAAGCTCGCCAGCGCGCACTGAGCGCACCGGCCC
>NZ_DAOLKE010000543.1:0-1628 GCF_035331805.1 Plasticicumulans sp.
GATTTCCTGCGCACCCGGCTCGCTGAGCTGTATGACGAGTACGAAAAATCGCAAGTTATTGATAATAAAGGATAAAAATCATTTAACGAAGAACTTTGACCATTTCTTCACACGGGCTGGAAAGCGTGCGGACAGCTTTTCAGCCATCGCCACATGGTGCTTTCTGATTCATATGTGTCTGATTCATAAACAATATGAATGTCATCCAGGCAGATGAGGGGACTTCCGGGTTCGTAAGATGAGGCGCAATGCCGATCCGGACACCGAGCCCTGTGCATCGTCTCGAAACCCGTAGCCGACCGGGTGGCACCGGCCAGCCGCAGCCAGGGAATGGCCGCCTGAAAAATCCCGCGGCAAGCCGGCATTCATGGTCAGGACGGCGCAATCCGCGCCGGACACGCCCCGCGGAGACCGCCGCCATGCATCTTCTCGACCTCACCCTGACCGCCCTGCACATCCTGAGCGTCGTGCTGACCGTGACCCGGCTGGCGCTGGAACACCTCGGCTGAGCGATGCCGGCCGCAGCGGACCTGCGGAAAAAAATTTCCGGGTCCGCTGAAAATCCGCGCGGCTGTCCGGCAATGGATTCATGGACACCGCACGGAGAACCCGCACCATGCCCACCGACCTGCATCAGGCTCTGGCCCAGATGAAGCCGAAGGACTGGAAGTGCCTGCTGGCGCTGGCCGGGCGCAAGTTCGGTCCTGCCGGCCTCGAAGCCGGGGAACTGGTCAACGAAGCCGTTGCGCTGCTGCTCGAAGGCCGGCGCCGCTGGCGGCCGGAAGTGTCCATCCGGACGTTCCTGTGGCAGACCGTGCGCAGTCTCGGTTCGCACGCCCTCGAAAGGCCTGCCCGTCAGCGCACGCAGTCGCTCGAAACCTGTGAGATCAGCGTGGAGATCGCGCTGGCCGACACGGCGCCGGATGCGGATTTCGAGCACGACCTCGCCTGCCTCCGCGCCAGCCTCGTCGATGATCCGCGCCTGCAGGTGCTGCTCGACGGCCTGCTTGCCGGTTACTCGCAGACCGAAATCGCCCGACAACTGGAACTGAGCAACGCGCGGGTCACGGCCCTGAAGCAGGAGCTGATCCGGCGCCTGTACCGTTTTTTCGGCTGAACCCGCCACACGGGAGCAACGCAGACCATGAGCAAGCACCACGACCGGAACAAGATGCTGAACCAGATCCTGCACGCCGAACGCCTGCAGCAACTGCTGGCCCCGACCGAGGCCGATCTGGCCGAAGTCGAAGCGATGAGCGAAGCCGAACTCGATGAGGAACTCGCTGCCGCCGGCATCGACTACGCCGCGTTCGCGGCACGGCTGCAGCAGACGCTGGCGAATCATGAAACCCCGACCCTGACCCCGGCTCCGGCCCTGCCCGCAGGGCTTGCGTGGCTGCAGCGCCGCGGCCGGCGCTGGCTGCAGGCGACGTTCGAAGGTCTGGAGGACCTGCGCCGCGGCTGCGCGCCAATGGCGCCGGTGCTCGATGCCGGCCTGCGCGAGACGCTGCCGGCGGCCCTGCAGGCGGCCTCCCTGCCGGTGGCCGTGCTGTCGCTGCACGCCGTGACCGGCGGCGTGCGCCTAGCCGTGCGCTGGCTGGCCGGGGCGCCGGACACGGCACCGGCGG
>NZ_DAOLKE010000544.1:0-1622 GCF_035331805.1 Plasticicumulans sp.
CCTCGGCGGCGCCCGCTCCGGCAAGTCGCGCTACGCCGCCGAACGCGCCCGCCGCTCGGGCCTCGACGTGCGCTGCATCGTCACCGCCGAGGCATTCGATGCCGAGATGCAGGAGCGCATTACCCGCCACCGCGCCGAGCGGCCCGCACACTGGCGCACGATCGAGTCGCCGCGCGGCCTCGCCGAAACCCTGGCCGCCCAGGCCGCGCCGACCCGCTGCCTGCTGGTCGACTGCCTGACGCTGTGGCTGTCGAACCTGCTCTGCGCCGGTGACGAGGCCGCGCTCGAAGCCGAGACCGAAGCGCTGCTCGCGCTGGCCCCGACGCTGCCGGGCCGGCTGCTGCTGGTCTCGAACGAGGTCGGCTGGGGCATCGTGCCGGATGATCCGCTGGCACGGCGCTTTCGCGACGAGGCCGGCCGCCTGCACCAGCGCCTCGCCGGGCGGCTGGAGCGCGTGACGCTGGTCGTCGCCGGCCTGCCGCTGGCGCTGAAGACACCGTCATGAGCGAACCCTTCTTCGACTGGCTGCACGCACCGCTGCGCAGGCCGGATGCCGCCGCTGCCGCCGAAGCGGCGGCGCGTCAGGCCCAGCTCACCAAGCCGGCCGGCAGCCTCGGCCGCCTCGAAGCGCTGGCGATCCGGCTCGCCGGCCTGCAGGGCACGCCGCGCCCGCGGCTCGATCGCGTGCACATCGCGGTGTTCGCGGCCGATCACGGCGTCGTCGCCGAGGGCGTGTCGGCCTATCCGCAGGCGGTCACGGCCGAGATGCTGCGCAACTTCGCGCACGGCGGCGCGGCGATCGCGGTGCTCGCGCGCCTGCACGCCGCGACGCTCGAAGTCGTCGATCTCGGCACCGTCGTCCCGCCCGGCCCGCTGCCCGGCGTGCTCGACCGGCGCATCGCCCCCGGCACGCGCAACCTCGCGCGCGAGCCGGCGATGACGCATGAACAGCTCGGGCGCGCGCTCGCCGCCGGCGCCGAATCGGTCGCGCGCGCCCACGCCGCCGGCGCCCGGCTCTATATCGGCGGCGAGATGGGCATCGGCAACACCACGGCGAGCGCGGCACTGGCCGCGGCGCTGCTCGACCAGCCGGCCGCCACGCTGGTCGGCCCCGGCACCGGCGTCGATGCCGCGGGGCTGCAGCGCAAGCGGGCTGCGGTCGAGTCCGCGCTGGCGCGCGCGCGCACGACCGACCCGCTCGCGGCGCTGCGCGAGTTCGGCGGCTTCGAGCTGGCGGCGCTGAGCGGCGCGTATCTGGCCGCCGCGCAGCACGGGCTGCCGGTGCTGGTCGACGGCTTCATCGCCTCGGTCGCCGCGCTCGCCGGCTTGCGGCTGCAACCGGCGCTTGCCGACTGGCTGCTGTACGCGCACTGCTCGGCCGAGCCCGGTCACCGGCGCGTGCTGGCCGCACTCGGCGCCGAGCCGCTGCTCGACCTGGGTCTGCGGCTCGGCGAGGCCAGCGGCGCGGCGGTGGCCTTACCCTTGCTGCGAATGGCGTGTGCCTTGCATGATGAAATGGCCACCTTCGCCGACGCCGGGGTATCGCGCGCATGAACCGCTACACGACCGTCATCGACCTGATGCGCCACGGCGAACCGGAAGGCGGGCGCCTGTTCCGCGGC
>NZ_DAOLKE010000545.1:0-1614 GCF_035331805.1 Plasticicumulans sp.
TGTCGTTCGCCGACAGGTACCAGATCGCCTTGAGCACCGCCGCGAAGCGCCGGCCGCCTGGAATCGGCGGTGCGTTGCTCGCCGGATCGGCGGCGCGGCCGGTGAACATGCGGTACGCGTCCTGCGTGTGCAGGGTCATCGCATCGGGTGTCTCGTCGACGAGCTGGCCCAGCGACGATCCTGCGGGCCGTGCTGGCGCCGCAGGCGCGGAGATGGCTGGCGCGGGGTCGGGCACCGGACCGAGTGAGGACGGCGCGTCTTGTGCTGTCATGGCGGACTCCGTGTTGACGTGTTCTGGCATCGACGGGGCGGGGGCGCGCGGTGTGCTCATGGTTGCCTGCCGGTGTTCATGCGCGTCTTGAGCTCGCCGAGCATCTGCCTGACCTTCTCGCGCTGCGCGCGAGCCCTGGCCTGGTACTCGGGCGTGGCGCGTTCGGCCGCGAGACGCCGTTCCTCGGCTTCGCGTTCGCGACGCAGAGCGGCCTCCTTCTGGCGCTGCGCACGCGCGGCCGCCACGCGGAGACCGAGCTCCGGTACGAAGCTGCCGGCGCCGGCGCGCGCGATGAGCCCGCGCAGGTACGCGACCGGACTGCTGCGCACGCCGCCCATCTGCAGCCGGCCGGCAAGCTCGTCGAGCAGAGCCTGGGAGTGATCGCCGCAGGGGCGAAGCAGCACGCGTGCTGCCTGGCGCTCGTCCGGCAGCATCTGCTCGGGGAAGATCAACTCCCCACCACCATCCACGGCGGCCGGCGCAGGCGTCGGCGAGCCAGTGTTCTGTGGTTGTAGTGATTCACCTGTACTGTGATTCATAAGAAGAGCGGCGCTTTCGGGTGAACCGTGTTCGCGGGTCGGGCCGAACTGTCGTGGCGGATTCGGCGTGGCAAGGCTGCGGGGTTGCCACAGTCTTGAATCGCTCTTCGGTGAATCGTTGGCTGCGCCAACGTCACGCTCTGGATCGACGCCGCGCAGGTCGGTGGCCCGTGCCGGCGAGACGTCTTCGGTCAGCAATGTCAGCAGGCAGTCGAGCCTGATGCGCGCCACCAGGCTCGGCGGAATGCCGCGCAGGCACTCCTCCCAGAGCCCGGCACGCACGAGATCGCGCCGCGCCGTTTCCTGTTCGCGCCGCGTGAGACCGAGCTCCTCGAACCAGCGCGCGGCCGAGCTGACGATCCACTGGTCCAGACGACGTCGGACCTGCAGCCGCGTGAGGTGTAGCGCGCGCGACAGCATCAGCCCGCCGTGCACGCCACCCGCGACCTCGACGAGCGTCCGGTGGAAGGCCACCGACGGACCGAGCAGTTCCGCGAGCACGAGCCGATCGCTCCAGTCCACCGCCTGCGGATGGCCGGCAATCCGATCGGCGAGCCGCGCGCCGAGCTCGTCCAGCCTCAACCTGAAATGCAGCCGCGCGGGAATGCCGATGCGCTGATCGTCCAGGAGCGCGAGATTGCGAAGCACCTCGCGCGCGCTGGCCTGTTCCTTCGGCGACAGTCCGGTCTCGATCGCCCACTGCTCCGTCGTCTTGTGGAACCAGCCGCCGTTCCGGGCGATGTCCCGACCGTGGCGCGTCCAGTAGATCGACTGCGACAGCAGGAGCGCCGCCTTGACGCTGGA
>NZ_DAOLKE010000546.1:0-1610 GCF_035331805.1 Plasticicumulans sp.
GCGACCTCGGATCTCAATGACCTGTACCGGCGCGTCATCAACCGCAACAACCGCCTGAAGCGCCTGCTGGAGCTGTCGGCGCCCGACATCATCGTGCGCAACGAGAAGCGCATGCTGCAGGAGGCCGTCGACTCGCTGCTCGACAACGGCCGCCGCGGCCGCGCGATCACCGGCACCAACAAGCGGCCGCTGAAGTCGCTCGCCGACATGATCAAGGGCAAGCAGGGGCGCTTCCGCCAGAACCTGCTCGGCAAGCGCGTCGACTACTCGGGCCGTTCGGTCATCGTGGTCGGCCCGACGCTGCGCCTGCACCAGTGCGGCCTGCCGAAGAAGATGGCGCTGGAGCTGTTCAAGCCCTTCATCTTCTCGAAGCTGATCCGCCGCGGCGTCGCGACGACCATCAAGGCCGCGAAGAAGATGGTCGAGCGCGAGCAGCCGGAAGTCTGGGACGTGCTCGAAGAGGTCATCCGCGAGCATCCGGTGATGCTGAACCGCGCCCCGACGCTGCACCGCCTCGGCATCCAGGCCTTCGAGCCGGTGCTGATCGAAGGCAAGGCGATCCAGCTGCATCCGCTGGTGTGCACGGCGTTCAACGCCGACTTCGACGGCGACCAGATGGCCGTGCACGTGCCGCTGTCGATCGAGGCGCAGCTCGAAGCGCGCGCGCTGATGATGTCGACCAACAACATCCTGAGCCCGGCCAACGGTGATCCGATCATCGTGCCGTCGCAGGACGTGGTGCTCGGCCTCTATTACATGACCCGCGAGCGCATCAACGCCCGCGGCGAAGGCATGCGCTTCACCGACGTGAAGGAAGTGCACCGCGCCTACGAGACGCGCCAGGCCGAACTGCAGGCGCGCATCGAGGTGCGCATCGTCGAGACGCTGATCCACGCCGACGGCAGCCGCGAGCGCGTGCGCCGGCGCGTGAGCACGACCGTCGGTCGCGCGCTGCTGTTCGAGATCTTCCCGGAAGGCCTGCCGTTCGAGCTGGCCAACCAGGTGCTGAAGAAGAAGACGATCTCGGGCCTGATCAACCAGTGCTACCGGCGCCTCGGCCTGAAGGACACCGTCATCTTCGCCGACCAGCTGATGTACACCGGCTTCCACTACGCGATGCGTTCGGGCTCGTCGGTCGGCTTCACCGACATGCGCATCCCCGACGAGAAGGCCGGCATCCTGGCGCGCGCCGAATCCGAGGTGAAGCAGATCGAGGAGCAGTACGCCTCGGGTCTGGTCACCAACGGCGAGCGCTACAACAAGGTGGTCGACATCTGGTCGCGCACCAACGACGAAGTCACCAAGGCGATGATGCGCGGCCTCGGCAAGGAGACCGTCGTCAACCGCGAAGGTCAGACCGTCGAGCAGGACTCCTTTAATAGTGTGTTCATGATGGCCGACTCCGGCGCCCGCGGTTCGCAGGCGCAGATGCGTCAGCTCGCCGGCATGCGCGGCCTGATGGCCAAGCCCGACGGCTCGATCATCGAGACGCCGATCACCGCGAACTTCCGCGAAGGCCTGGACGTGCTGCAGTACTTCATCTCCACGCACGGCGCCCGCAAGGGTCTGGCCGACACGGCGCTGAAGACCGCGAACTCCGGCTACCTGAC
>NZ_DAOLKE010000547.1:0-1576 GCF_035331805.1 Plasticicumulans sp.
TCGTCATTTCGATGGTCGCCGATGCGCCCGATGTCGAGCAGGTGATGCTGGCTGAGAACGGGGTTGCTGCCGGCGCGCGGCGCGGGCTGATCGCCGTCGATATGAGCACGATACGCCCGGCAGCGGCGCGCGACATCGCCCGTCGATTGGCCGAGCAGGGAATCGATTTTCTTGATGCGCCGGTTTCCGGCGGCGAGGTCGGGGCGATTGCCGGAACGCTGTCGATCATGGTCGGCGGGTCGGTCGAGGCTTTCACCAAGGCGCGACCGGCGTTCGAGGCGATGGGCAGGAACATCGTCCATGTCGGCGATTCCGGCGCCGGTCAGGTGGCGAAGGCGGCGAATCAGATCGTCACCGGAGTCGGCGTGCTGACGGTTGCCGAGGCGCTCAATTTCGCGGCGCGCAGCGGCGTCGATCCGGCGCGCGTGCGCGAAGCGCTGCTCGGTGGATTCGCCTACTCGAAGATCCTGGAAAACCACGGTCAGCGCATGCTCGACCGCAACTTCAAGCCCGGTTTCAAGTCCTGGATGCACCAGAAGGACATGAACATCGTCATGCAGAGCGCGCACGAACTCGGCCTCTGCCTGCCGGTGTCGGCGGCGACGGCGCAGATGTACAACGCAATGGTCGGCTGCGGCTTGGGCGAAGAGGATTCGATTGCCATCCTCAAGCTGCTCGAACGTCTTTCCGGCGGCGAAGACTGATGCGTCTCGGCTTCATCGGCCTGGGCGTGATGGGCCAGCCGATGGCCCGCCATCTGCTCGCTGCCGGCCACACGCTGGCCATCTGGGCGCGTCGTCCGTCGGTCTGCCAGCCGCTGAGCGCCGCCGGCGCGCAAGTCTGCGCTGACCCGGCCGGTGTGGGGCGCGCGTCCGAGGTCGTGTTCACGGTCGTTACCGGCGACGCCGATGTCGAGCAACTGAGTTTCGGCGAGGGTGGGCTGGTGGAAGGTCTGGCCGCCGGTTCGCTGCTCGTCGATCTGAGCACGATTGCGCCGGAAAGCGCGCGTTCGCTCGCCCGGCGGCTGGCCGAGCGGCAGATCGACATGCTCGACGCGCCAGTTTCAGGCGGCGAGGCGGGTGCCATCGCGGCCACGCTGGCGATCATGGTCGGCGGCGACCCGGCGGTCTTCGCGCGCGCCCGGCCCCTGCTTGAACGGCTCGGGCGGACGATCGTTCATGTCGGCGGGCACGGCGCCGGTCAGGTGGCGAAAGCGTGCAACCAGATGATCATGGTCGGGGCAATTCAGGCGGTCGCCGAGGCCTTGCATCTGAGTCGGGCGGCCGGGGCCGATGTGGCGCGCGTGCGCCAGGCGCTGGCCGGCGGATCGGCGGCCAGCCGGGTGCTCGAGGTGATGGGCCGGCGCATGGTCGACGGCGACTTCGCAGGCGGTGTCGAAGCGCGCCTGCACCACAAGGATTACGGCGTTGTGCTCGCCGAGGCGCAGCGCCTGGGCGTTCCGCTGCCGGTTTCGGCGCTGGTCGGCCAGCAACTCAACGCATTGCTCGCGCACGGCGGGGCGCGACACGATACGGCGGCGCTGCTGCGCGTGCTCGAGCGGGCGGATGCGGGCGGC
>NZ_DAOLKE010000548.1:0-1574 GCF_035331805.1 Plasticicumulans sp.
ACCCCCGGCGCGCTGCACGCGCAGCGCCTCGCGCAGGCGCGCGCCGCGCGCCCCGGCCTGCTGGGCTGGCTGCTGCACCACTACCTGTTCTTCCGCGTGCCGCTGCTGCGCCCCGAGCGCTGGCTGGCGCCGCTCGCGGCCCGGCTCGATGCGCTGTACACGCGCACGATGCTGGTCACGGCGCTCGTGGCGCTGCTGCTCGGCCTGTATCTGGTCGGCCGGCAGTGGGAGAGCTTCACCGGCACCTTCGCGTACTTCTTCAGTGCCGGCGGCCTGCTCGCCTGGGGCTGCGCGCTCGCCGGCAGCAAGGTCCTGCACGAACTCGGTCACGCCGTCACCGCACGGCGCCTCGGCGTGCCGGTGCCGACGATGGGCGTGGCCTTCCTGGTGCTGTGGCCGGTGCTGTACACCGACACGACCGCGGTCTGGCGCCATCCCGGGCGCCGCGCCCGGCTCGCGGTCGGTGCTGCCGGCATGGCCGCGGAGCTGCTGCTCGCGATCATCGCGACGCTGGCGTGGAGCTTCCTGCCCGACGGCCCGGCGCGCTCGGCGGCCTTCGTGCTCGCGAGCAGCGGCTGGATCGCGACGCTCGCGATCAACGCCAGCCCGTTCATGCGCTTCGACGGCTACTTCCTGCTCAGCGATGCGCTCGACCTGCCGAACCTGCACGAACGCAGCTTCGCGCTGGCGCGCTGGCAGCTGCGCCGCTGGCTGTTCGGACTGGACGTGCCGGCGCCGGAGCCTTTTGCGCCGCTGCGTCACGCCGGACTGGTCGCGTTCGCGTTCGCGACCTGGGCTTACCGGCTGGTGCTGTTCCTCGGCATCGCGCTGCTCGTCTATCACTTCGCGTTCAAGCCGCTCGGCATCGCGCTGATGGCGGTGGAGATCGGCTGGTTCATCGTCCGGCCGCTGGCGATGGAGCTGCGCGTGTGGTGGCGGCTGCGCGCGACGCTCATGGCCAGCCGCCGCAGCCTGCTGAGCGCGAGTGTGCTCGGTGCCGCCGTGCTGCTGGCGATCCTGCCCTGGCACACGAGCCTCGAACTGCCGGCGACGCTCGATGCCGTGCACGTCCAGAGCCTGCACACGCCCGAGCCGGCGCGGCTGCGGCGGCTGGCGGTCGAGCCCGGCGCGAGCGTCGCGGCCGGCGACGTGATCGCCGAACTCGAACAGCCCGATCTCGCCGCCGAACTCGACGCCACCGGCCACCGCGTGCGGGCGCTGCGCGAATGGCTGCGCAGCGAGACCAGCCGGCTCGCCGCCCCCGAGCGCCAGCAGCGCGTCGCCGAGGAACTCGCCGGCGCCGAGCGCGCCGCGCGCGGCCTGCAGGAACGTCAGGCGCGGCTGACGCTGCGCGCGCCCTACGCCGGGCGTGTTGCCGCGCTCGCCGATGGCCTGCTGCCCGGCGTCTGGCTGTCGCCGCGCCAGACGCTCGCGCAGATCATCGACCCGGCTGCGGCGCGCATCGAGGCACTGGTGCCCGAAGACCGGCTCACGACCGTCGCCCGTGCCGTCGCCGACGGTGCCGCGGCACGCTTTCATCCCGACACCCCCGAACGCCCGGTGCTCGGCGCGCT
>NZ_DAOLKE010000549.1:0-1571 GCF_035331805.1 Plasticicumulans sp.
CGACGCTCGCGCGCTGCGGACGGCGCGCCGGCGTGCTGCACGCGCGCGGGCGTTCCGGCGAACCGAACCGCCTGGCGCGCAGCTACACGGCCGGCGACACCGACGATCTCGCCTGCGTGCTCGCGCGCCTGCAGCAGCGCGACGGTCGCGCACCGGACGTGGTCGGCTATTCGCTCGGGGCCAACCGCCTGCTCAAGCACCTCGGCGAGGCCGCAGGCCGGGCCGGCATCCGGCGTGCGGTCGCCGTGTCGCCGCCGTTCGATCTCGGCCGCGCCGCCGACCGGCTCGACCGCGGACTGTCGCGGCTGTACCAGTGGCATCTGCTGCGCAGCCTGCGCGCCGGCTATCGCGTGAAGCTCGCGCAGCACCCGCAGGCGCTGCCGCTCGGGGCGGATGATCTCGATGCGCTGAAGACCTTCCGCAGCTTCGACGATCGCGTCACCGCGCCGCTGCACGGCTATGCCGGGGTCGAGGACTACTACGGCCGCTGCAGCTGCCGGCCTTTCCTGAAAGACATCGCGGTGCCGACGCTGATCGTGCACGCCCTCGACGATCCCTTCCTGTACGCCGATGCAATCCCGACGCCCGCGGAACTGGCACCGGCCGTGCGCCTGGAACTGGCCGCACACGGCGGTCACGTCGGCTTCCTGCAGGGTCTGTCATGGCCTGCGCAGGACTGGCTCGCGCGGCGCATCGCGGCCTTTCTCGACGCAAGCGACTGACGCGAAACGCGCCTGCGGCGAACCTCCGGCGAAACCGGCGGGTCACAAAGTCCGTCCGTGACCGCTGCCGACCGCGCAGGAGACAACCAAAATGCCCCGCCGCCCGCTGCCGCTGCTGTTCGCCGCCCTGACCCTGACGCTTGCCGCCTGCAACTCCGGCAACCGCGACCAGAACGACAATCCGCCGCCCGTCCCCGATTACCAGCAGACCCACCCGACCGCCGATGCCCGACGCCTGCAGCATCGCGGCGAGGCTTCGTTCTACGCCAACCACTTCGAGGGCAAGAAGATGGCCGATGGCACGCGCTACGACGGCGACAGCAACGTCGCCGCCAGCAAGCGCCTGCCGCTCGGCACCAAAGCCAGGGTGAAGAACCTCGAAACCGGCAAGACTGCCGTCGTCGAAATCCGCGACCGCGGCCCGTACGTCAAAGGCCGCGTCATCGACCTGACCCCGGCCACGGCGCGCAGCATCGGCATTGACCGCGAGGACGGTGTGGCGCCGGTGGAGGTGACGCCGATTTCGGTGCCGAAGAGTCAGGGACGCGGTTGACAGCCCTCAGTCACCGCCGGGCGCCTCGGGGTCGGGCGCCTGCAGGTGGGGTAGGTCTTCGGCGAGCCAGTGCGTGGGCATCAGGCTGAGATCATCGGGATCGACGTAGCTCAGGCGGGCGATGCCGGCGGCGTTGCCGCGGTAGCGATCCCGGGCGTCGAGTGACAGCCAGCCGGGCTCGTCAAAACCATTGCCCTCAAACCCGTACAGGCGCAGCCGACAGGTGCCGGTTTCGACATCCCACAGCCGCGCGCTGCCATCGTCCCCGCCAGTCAGCACCTGCCCGCCCGACGGCG
>NZ_DAOLKE010000550.1:0-1561 GCF_035331805.1 Plasticicumulans sp.
CGGATGACGTGCAGCGACGAGCGCAGCAGCAGCAGCGCCAGCAGCCCGGCGACGACCAGGTCCGGCCAGCCCGCATCCAGCAGCCAGACGCCGCCGGCGGCCAGCAGCACCGACAGGTTCGAGGCGATGTCGTTGCGCGAGCATTCGAACACCGAACTCATGTTGATGTCCTCGTGCCGGTGGCGCCACAGCAGCCACAGACAGACGGCGTTCGCCGCCAGTCCGGCCAGGCTGAACAGGCTCATGACCTCATGCGACGGCGTCGCCGGGTAAGCGAGTTTCCAGAGGATCTGGCCGATCACGACCAGCGCCGCGCACAGGATCAGCCCGCCCTTGAACAGCGCGACGCGCGCCTTGGCGCGCAGGTCCTGCGACACCACGTACAGGCTCAGCCCGTAGGTCAGCGTGTCGCCGAGATTGTCGAGGCTGTCGGACAGCAGCGCCGTCGAACGCCCGTAGACCGCCGCGCCGGCGATGAGCACGAACATCACGGCGTTGATCCACAGCACCTTCAGCAGCGTGCCCTTCTGGCGCATGCGCAGCGCCTCGACGGCACAGCCGCCGTTACAGCACGAACCGGCCATGTTCACCTCCCGTCCGGCAGACGCACTCCGATCCTTCGACCCCGCCTGCACCGTTTCCCCCCGCTGCGGGCCTCCCGCCGCGCCGGAGCCCTCCGGCATCGCAGCCATCGCCTGTCCGATCGATCCTGCACGCCGCCCGCGCCCGCCGGCATGATTTCCATCATCCGTCCGGCACTTTCCGCGCACCCCGTCCGTCTCCGGCGCATCGCCCTGCATGCCTTCCTCCGGCCGTCGGCAGCCGGATGCACGCGCATCGGACGGGCGGGCCGTGCCGGTCCGGAGTCATGAAGCGCGTTTTCATCGGGGTGAACCGCATTCACGTGAGGTGGAGCGCAGTTATATCGAGGCTGAGCATCATGGGGGCTTTGACGGGATGCCATCCACGAGACTGCGAATCTCGTCTGCAAGCCGTTGCGGCCTTTCTGTCTGGAGATGGTTTCGCAGGGTCGCATGTATGCATGCCCTGCATGACCAACGCCCCCTAGGTGCTGCCGATCGGCAGCCGGCCGTTCAGCTTTGCATCGCCATAGGTGCGCAGCACCTGCGAGATGATGACCTGATAACCGTCCAGCCACTCCGCCTGCCGGGCCTTGGCCTGCAGATGCGTCGGGTGCTGGATCAGCGCCTGCAGGGCTTCGAGGGATTCCCAGTAGTAGACGTTCGAGACCAGACCGGTCGTGGGATTTTCCCAGGCTTCCTCGCCGAGATAACCCGGCATGGTGCGCGCGGCTTCGGCGATCTGCTGATCCAGCCGATGGAATTCGTCATCGAACTGGCGCTTGGCGAAGATGAAGGTGGAGGAGTACATGGGAATTCCGGGGAGAAGGTACGTGGCGGGAGAAAAGGCTTGCGGCGTGCAGGCGGGATTGAGGAACGAAACCCGGTATCGGGAGCGGCATGAATCCGCAAAATGCTGTAACGATTGAGCAGATGCGCGAATCCGAAGCCCGATTATCAGAACGGCCGGGGTTCCTTCG
>NZ_DAOLKE010000551.1:0-1556 GCF_035331805.1 Plasticicumulans sp.
ACCACGTAGCAGCGCACGCGCCCGAGTCCGGGCAGCCGCTCGCGCCGGGTCGTGCGCCCGTCCTCGGTGTCGAGGCAGCCGCGTGCCGCCAGCAGTGCGGCAACGGCCTTCGGCTCGAAGCCGGAGCAGACCTCCGGCCAGCCCTCGGCCGGGATCAGGTAGCGCCAGCCCCCGGCCGGGGTGCGTTCACGGAAGCCGGCGCGGTTGACGATGATGGTCCGGCGATCGTCGCTGCCGTCGAGGTCGGCAAAGCGGGCCTCGCCGTGCGCGAGCAGGAAGCGCCGCACCTGGTCGAGCATGGCGGCCGGCTCGGCGTTGCCCGGTCCGCCGCGGCCTTCGAGCCACGCGCGCCAGCAGACGGCCGCGGCTTCGAGTGCCGCGCCCTGCGGCCAGCCGGTGACGGCGTAGCGGCTCGCCAGCTCGCCGGCGATGCCAACCAGCGCGAAGCGCCCGGCCACGCGGTGCGCCTGTCCGGATGCGCCGGCCGGCAGGTGTCGGGCGAGCCATGCCCGGCGCAGGGCCTCGACGGTGCCGGGCAGTGCAGCCAGATCGGCGAGCAGCGCCGACAGGAAGGCCGGCGCTGCGGTGCCGTGGTAACGGCCGGCGGCGTCGCTCAGCTCGCGCGACAGCGCCGCGCCATCGGCCCGGCCGTGCAGGGCCTCGAAGATGCCGAAGCCGCGGCCGGCGTCGGCGTCGAGGTCCGCCAAGCGGATTTCCTGCCCGGCGTGCGCGCGCTTGCCGGCGGCGCGCATGTGCTCGCTCAGGCTGATCTCGCCCGCCGACAGGAACAGCAGGCGCCACGATGCGCGGGCGCGGGCGCCGCCACTGCGCCCGGCGCGCGCCTTGCCTTGCCCGTTCGCCAGCAGATAGGCGGCTTCGCCGGCGTCCTTCGGGTCTACCTGCGCCAGTTCGTCGAGGATCAGCAGGCAGTCGGAGTGCTGCACCGCGATGGCTTCCAGCCCGTTTGCGGTCGCGCGCCAGCGTTGCACGTACCGCCCGGGCGGCCCGAACAGGGAGGCCGCGACGTGCAACGCGGTGGTTTTGCCGGTGCTCGATCCGCCGCGCAGGTGGAATCCGCCGGATTCCTCGCCGATCCTGCCGAGCAGCAGCGCAGCGAAGCCGCAGGATGCCGCCAGCAGCAGGCGCGAATTGCCGATGCAGTGCGCGGCGACGTGTGTGCGCCACTCGGCGAGCGTGCCGCGCTCGCTGAACGCATGGCCTGCGGTCGTCTCGGCCTGAAACAGCACGCGCTCCGCGCCCTCGCCGAACGTGCGATGCGGCAGCACGAAGGCATCGCCATGCCAGCCGGTGCGCTCGACGCAGCGCGCGAAGTCCGCGGGCCGCTCCTGCGCGATGTAGTCGGCCAGCCGCTGCCGGGCGCGCGGGCCGGTCGCGAAGATCAGCCCGAGCCGCAGCAGCTCGCCTCGCAGCTCGGCACCGTCGCTGCGTAGCAGCTCCATCGGCATTGCCCACTCGTGCCGGCGCCCCTCGCGGTCCTCGAAGGCGAGCAGGCGCCCCCAGGCCTCGCCCCGCTGATCGCGCGTGCAGGCCAGCAC
>NZ_DAOLKE010000552.1:0-1543 GCF_035331805.1 Plasticicumulans sp.
GTGCCGCGGCACGCTTTCATCCCGACACCCCCGAACGCCCGGTGCTCGGCGCGCTCGTGCTCGCCCTCGCCCTCGCCCCGGCCGCCAGCCGCACGCTCGATGCGCAGCCGCTGCTTGCCTCCGTGTACGGCGGGCCGCTCGCCGCGACCCGCGATGCCCACGGCCGGCTGCTGCCGCAGACGCCGGTCTACCGGCTCGACCTGCAGCCCGCCGCCGGGGCCGCTGCGCCCGAGCGCCGGCTGCGCGGCACGCTGGTGCTCGAAGTCGAGGCCGAGCCGCTGCTGACGCAGGTCTGGCGCCGGATCGCCGCGGTGCTGATCCGTGAGAGCGGCTTCTGAACCGGCCGGCGCCCGGCGCCGGTGGCGGATGCGCCTGAACCGCACCCTGACCCGAACCTTGCCCCGAACTCCGGCACGCCCGATGGCGCCGGCACGAACTCGCAGGACTGGAGAGCCGACATGACCCGCAACCCCCGTCGCCCTGCCGGCAGCCGCAGCCCCGCGAGCCTGATGCTGGCGCTGGAGCCGCGCCTGATGTTCGACGCCGCCGCCCTCAGCAGCGCCGCGGACACGCTCACCCACGCCGACCCGGCCGGCGAGGCGGCGGTGGCCGCGGTCGAGGCCGCCAGAGCCAGCGACAGCCCGGCTGCGGCCGGCACGGCCAGCGACAGTGCCGCGGCCGCCGGTACTGCGACCGTCGCCACCGCCGCGCCGGCCCCGACGGCCGACACCGGTACGACCGCACCGGCACTGCTGGCAGCGATCGCGAGCGATTCGCCGCAGACGACGGCTGCGGACGCCGCCGTGGCCAGCGCCCCGGCCGGGCAGCGCCATGAGCTGGCCATCATCGACACCTCGCTCACCGACTGGCAGACGCTCGCCGCCGGCCTGCGTGACGGCATCGAGGTGCTGACGATCGACGGCAGCCGCGACGGCTTCGCGCAGCTCGCCGACGCGCTCGCCGGGCGCGAGCGTGGCGGGCTCGATGCCATCCACGTCTTCAGCCACGGCAGCGAGGGCCAGTGGCGGCTCGGCAGCAGCGCGCTCGATGTCAACACCGAGGCCGCACACGCGAGCGAACTGCAGGCCATCGCTGCCGCGCTCGCCGCGGATGGCGACCTGCTGCTCTACGGCTGCGACACCGGCGCCGGCAGCCGCGGCACGGCCTTCCTCGATCGCCTTGCCAGCGCCACCGGCGCCGACGTGGCCGCCTCGACCGATCGCAGCGGCAGCGCCACGGCCGGCGGCAACTGGACGCTGGAAGCGCAGCGTGGCGCGATCGAAACCGCGACGGCGGCCGATGCCGCGAAGCTTGCGGATTACAACGGCACGCTGGCGACCTACACGGTCACGAGCACCGCCGACAGCGGCGCCGGCAGCTTCCGTCAGGCCGTGCTCGATGCCAACGCCAGCGGCGGCACCGACACCATCGTGTTCGACAACAGCCTCAACAACCAGACGATCACGCTCACGAGCGGCGTCATCAGCGTGACCGACAGCCTGATCATCGATGGCGACCTCGACGGCGACGACACGCCGGATGT
>NZ_DAOLKE010000553.1:0-1540 GCF_035331805.1 Plasticicumulans sp.
ATCGAACTCGAACTGCTCGCCGACAGTCGCGATCTCGACCTGAGCCGGCGCGAGGCCGACGTGGCGCTGCGTCTGGCGCCGTACACGCAGCCGGGCGTGGTCGCACGCCGGCTGGCGCGCGTCGGCTTCGGCGTGTACGCGAGTGCGGACTACCTCGATCGCCACGGCCGGCCGGACTTCGCCGCCGGGGCGCCGGGCCAGTACACGGTGCTGCCGTCGGACGAGCTGCGCCAGGCGCCGGAAATGCAGTGGTTCGCGGCGCGCACGCACGCGGCACGCCCGGGCCTGCGCTGCAACCGCCGGCAGGCGGCACTGGCGGCGATCGAGGCCGGCATGGGCATCGGCTGTCTGGCGCGCTATCTCGGTGACGGCCGCGGACTCGTGCGTCTCGACGCCGGTCCGCCACCGCCGGCGCGCGCGCTGTGGTACGGCGTGCACGAGGACATCCGCCACACCGCGCGCATCCGCGCGCTGGCCGCAGCCCTCGCCGAAGGCTTCGCAGCCGCCGCGATGCGCCTCGATCCGCCGGACTGAGAGCCCGGCGCGGCCTGCGGCTCAGCTGTCGCCGCCGACCCGCTTGAGGCCGACGCGCGCGATGCCGGCACCGGTCATCGACAGCGCCCGCGCCGCGGCCGGCGACAGGTCGAGGATGCGGCCGTGGCGCCGGAAGCCGCCGCGGTCATTGATGCGCACGACGACGCTCTGGCCGTTCTTCAGGTTGGTGATGCGCACCCTGGTGCCGAGCGGCAGCGTCATGTGCGCGGCGGTCATGGCCGAGGGGTCGAAGCGCTCGCCCGAGGCCGTGCGCCGGCCGCTGAAGCGGCTGCTGTAGTACGAGGCCACGCCGATCTGGTCATGGTCCCCCGCGCCCTGCGCGCTTCCGGCGGCCGATGCGCTCTTGCCGGCGTGGGTGTGGTGCACCCGGCCGGCGTGGGCGGGGGCGGCGGCGCAGATCAGCAGCGCGGCGAGGGCGAAACAACGGCCGCCGTGCTGCAGGGCGGTGCGGGCAAGAGGAGTGATGCGATGTAGTCCGGACATGGGCTGCATCCCCGAGAAGGTGGTTTGGCCGTCTCAAGTACCCGATTCCGCAGCATGGAAAAACCCATTGGTCAAATTTTGTCTGAAATACAACAATGCTTGCCCATCAATGACATAGCGTGCATGTCTGAAAATTAAAAGATACAAATATCGCTGTTTGCATCTGCGTTTCAGATGGCAGCCGCGCCGGCACGAACCGGCACGCACTGCGCACCACCGGCCGGCCCCGAAAGGCAGGAATCTGCGCAAGTTGCCGTATGGAAAGGACTTCCGGATTCTGCCTGCAGCGGCGCAGCGCGCCGGCCACGCAATGGCCGCTTTCCCGGATCAGCCCGGTTTGAGCATCGGTTTACGTGCGTTTACGGATACGGAATCATCCATACAGATATATTTTTATCTGTATTAAATCGGTGACGCTGAACGACGATGACGCCTGAAGCGCCATCCGTGTCAAACACGACACAATCCTGAATCAGGACCGGAACCAGACCCTGAACCGGAA
>NZ_DAOLKE010000554.1:0-1534 GCF_035331805.1 Plasticicumulans sp.
GCCGCTGCCCGGCCTCGCGCCGGCGGCCTCGCGCGCGCTCTGGCTCGAACTCGCCGGCGCCTGGCAGGAATACTCGGCAGCCGACGCCGCCTACCGGACGCTGCTCGATGAAGCCGCCGCGGCCGCCGCCAAGCGCCTGCGTGCCGAGGTCGGCCGCGAGCCGCCGGCCAGCGTGCGTGCGCTGTACGACCGCTGGGTCGAGGCGAGCGAGCACGTCTGGGCGAAGCTGATCCGCGAGCCGCGCTACGCCGAGACGCAGGCGCGGCTGGTGCACGCGATGCTGCACTGCCGCCGCGCGCTGCAGCAGCTCGTCGCCGAACTCGCCGCCCACGTCGACCTGCCGACCCGCGCCGAGATCGACACGCTCGAACTGCGCCTGCACGAGCAGCGCACGCGCCAGCGCCAGCTCGAACGCGAGCTGGCGGCGCTGCGCAGCGCGTTCGCCGGCCGCGGTGACGCGCAGCCATGACGCCCAGCGATTCCGCCGATTCCGCCGGCGCCGATCCGTACGCGGAACTGCTCGACTACGGCCGCCGCCTCGGAGCCGGACTCGACCACCTGCACGCCGGAGGTGCTCCCGAGCTCGCCGCCACGGCGCGCGAGGTCATCTGCCGCGCCGACAAGCTGACGCTGTACCGCTACCTGCCGCGCGTGGCGGCGCCGCAGAAGACGCCGCTGCTGATCGTCTACGCGCTGGTCAACCGCCCGACGATGACCGACCTGCAGCCCGACCGCTCGCTGGTGCGCGGCCTGCTCGATGCCGGGCTCGAGGTCTACCTGATCGACTGGGGCTATCCGGACCGCGCCGACCGGCTGCTGACGCTCGATGACTATGTCAACGGCTACCTGCACGACTGCGTCGAGACGGTCTGCGCCCGCCACGGCCTGCCGGCGATCCACGTGCTCGGCATCTGCCAGGGCGGCGTGCTGAGCCTCGCCTACGCGGCGCTGCACCCCGGGCGCGTGCGCAACCTGATCCCGATGGTGACGCCGGTCGATTTCCACGTGCCGGAGTTCCTGCTGACCAAGCTCGTACGCCCGCTCGATCTCGAGCTGATGATCGGCACCCTCGGCAACATGCCGGGGCCGCTGCTGAACTTCCTGTTCCTGAGCCTGAGCCCCTTCCGTCAGGGCCGGCAGAAATACGTGCACGTCGCCGACCTCGCCGAAGACCCCGGGGCCCTCGCCAACTTCGTGCGCATGGAGCACTGGATCTACGACTGCCCGGACCTCGCCGGCACGGCCTTCCGCGAGTTCGTGACCGCAACCTTCCACGACAACCGCCTGGTGCGCGGCGACTTCGAGATCGGCGGCCGGCGCGTCGATCCGGCCCGGCTGCTGATGCCGATGCTGAACATCTACGCGACGCGCGATCACATCGTGCCGCCGCAGTCCTCGCAGGCGCTGCGCCGACTCTACGGCGGCCGCGACTATTCCGAGATCGCCTTCGACGGCGGCCACATCGGCATCTACGTCAGCCGTCAGGCCAGCCGCCAGATCGCCCCGGCCATCGCCGACTGGCTGCGCAGCCGCG
>NZ_DAOLKE010000555.1:0-1531 GCF_035331805.1 Plasticicumulans sp.
CGCGTCCGGACATCTTCGGCAAGATCGGCAACGCCGGCGTCAGCATCGCCACGCTCGACGACATGCAGGCGCTGTTCGAGGGCTTCGATCTGTGCGCGCCGACGACCTCGGTGTCGATGACGATCAACGGTCCGGCGCCGGCCATGCTCGCGATGTTCCTGAACACCGCGATCGACGCGGCACTCGCGCGCTTCGCGCACCGGCACGGCCGGGCGGCGGAGGCTGCCGAAGCGCAGGCGATCCGCGCGCAGGTGCTGCACGTCGTGCGCGGCACCGTGCAGGCCGACATCCTGAAGGAGGATCAGGGCCAGAACACCTGCCTGTTCTCGATCGAATTCGCGCTGCGGCTGATGGCCGACATGCAGGCGTATTTCGTCGAGCACGCGGTGCGCAATTTCTATTCGGTGTCGATCAGCGGCTATCACATCGCCGAGGCCGGCGCGAACCCGGTCACGCAGCTCGCGTTCACGCTCGCCAACGGCTTCACCTACGTCGAGGCCTACCGCGCGCGCGGCATGGACATCGACGACTTCGCGCCGAACCTGAGCTTCTTCTTCAGCAACGGCATGGACCCGGAGTACGCGGTGCTCGGGCGCGTGGCGCGGCGCATCTGGGCGATCGCGCTGCGCGATCACTACGGCGGCGGCGAGCGCAGCCAGAAGCTCAAGTACCACATCCAGACCTCGGGCCGTTCGCTGCACGCGCAGGAGATGGCCTTCAACGACATCCGCACGACGCTGCAGGCGCTGATCGCGATCTACGACCACTGCAACTCGCTGCACACGAATGCCTTCGACGAAGCCGTCACGACGCCGACCGAAGCCTCGGTGCGCCGTGCGCTGGCGATCCAGCTGATCATCCACCGCGAATGGGGGCTCGCACGCTGCGAGAACCCGAACCAGGGCGCGTTCATCATCGAGACGCTGACCGATCTGGTCGAGGAAGCCGTGCTCTGCGAGTTCGAGCGCCTGAGCGAGCGCGGCGGCGTGCTCGGCGCGATGGAAACCGGCTACCAGCGCAGCCGCATCCAGGAGGAGTCGATGAAGTACGAGACGCGCAAGCACGACGGCAGCCTGCCGATCGTCGGCGTCAACACCTTCACGCACGCCGATGCCGGCGCGAGCCCGCCCCCGCCGCTGCTGGCGCGCTCGACCGAAGCCGAGAAGCAGTCGCAGCTCGAACGCCTGCGCGCCTTCCACGCCCGCCATGTCGCGGCTGCACCGGCGATGCTCGAACGCCTGAAGCAGACCGCGATCGCCGGCGGCAACGTGTTCGCGGTGCTGATGGATGCGGTGCGCTGCTGCTCGCTCGGCCAGATCACGACGGCACTGTTCGAGGTCGGCGGGCAGTACCGGCGCAACCTGTAGCGGCGGCGTGCATCCGGCATTGCCGGCGGGGCCGGCGGCGGGCGGTCCGTGACCGGTTCGCCTGCCGCCGCCGGCCGGGCTCAGCGGCAGGTCCAGCTTGCCGGGTCGCGCCAGTCGCCGGCGCCGTCCTTCAGCACCGTGCGCTGCGGGAAGCGGCAGATCGG
>NZ_DAOLKE010000556.1:0-1526 GCF_035331805.1 Plasticicumulans sp.
GCGCTGCCGAGCGGCGCGGGGCCTGTTACCCTTCGCGCATCCGCATCGAGCGCCGAGGTAACCGTGTCCCCGACCCGATCCGCCGCCGCCGCGCCACCGGCATCGCGCGGCGCGCGCGCCTGCGTCGCGCTGCTGCTCGCCTGCAGCAGTGCGGCGCTCTCCCCCGCCCTGGCCGCCGGCTGCGTGGCACCGGGCACCTGGGCCCGTCCACAGGACGGTGCTGCCGAAACGCTCGACCCCCGCGAGTGGTTCGCCCGCCTCGCCGGCGCACGCGTCGTGCTGCTCGGCGAACACCACGACAGCGTCGAACAGCACCGCTGGCAGCTGCAGGTCATCGCCGGCCTGCACGCGCTGCGCCCGCAGCTCGTGATCGGGCTGGAGATGCTGCCGCGGCGGGTGCAGCCGGTGCTGGATCGCTGGGTGGCCGGCGGTTTCGACAGTGAGGCCGAGTTCCTGCGCGCCGTCGACTGGGACGAGGTCTGGCGCTTCGACGCCGCCCGCTACCAGTACCTGCCGATCCTGCACTTCGCGCGCATGAACCGTGTGCCGCTGCTGGCGCTGAATGTCGAGCGCACGCTGCTCAAGCGCGTCGGCAGCGAGGGCTGGGCCGCGATCCCGCCGGCGGCGCGCGAAGGAGTCGGCGATCCGGCCCGGCCGGCGCCGGCGTATCTCGAACGGCTGCGCGAAGCCTGGCGCCAGCACGCCCGCTCGGGCAGCAATGAACCCGACGAACCCGCCTTCCTGCGCTTCGTCGACGGCCAGCTGCTGTGGGATCGCGCGATGGCCGAAGCCCTGGCCGCACGCGCAAGCCGTGACAGCGACGCCCCGCTGCTGGTCGCGCTGCTCGGTGCCGGCCACGTGCGCGATGGCCTCGGCGTGCCCTATCAGCTCGACGCGCTCGGGGTTGACGGGGTCGTGAAGCTGCTGACCATCGGCCCGGAGCCCTGCACCGGCCTGCAGGCCGGCACGGCCGATGCGCTGTTCGGCCTCGCCGGCGACGGCACAGCCGGGCCGGCGCCGCTGATGCTCGGCGTCGTGCTCGCCACCGCCGCCGGCACCGGCGTGCGCATCGAGCGGGTGCTCGATGGCAGCCTCGCCGATACCGCCGGCCTGCAGGCCGGTGACCTGATCCGCAGCGTCGCCGGCCACCCCGTGCACAACCCCGCCGAGGTCGCCGCGCGCGTGCGTCCGACCGCGCCCGGCACCTGGCTGCCGGTCGAGATCGAGCGCGGCGGCCGCCGGCGGGCGGTGCTGGTGCGCGTGCCGCCGGAGCCCGGGGAATGAGGAGCGGCGCACGGCTGCGCCAGACGGCCGGAGCGCTGCTGCTGATCCTGTCACTGCCGGCCCCGGCTGCGACGCTGCTGCTCGACGTGCGCCTCGATCCGCAGGCGCGGCTGCTGGAAGGCGATGCGCAGTTCGATCCGCCGACCCCGGACTTCCTGCTCGGCGCGCGCTTCTCGCCCGAGCCGCCGGCCGCCTGGCGCCGGCTCGGCGACGACGGCCAGCCGCTGCCGCCGGTCGCCGAC
>NZ_DAOLKE010000557.1:0-1525 GCF_035331805.1 Plasticicumulans sp.
GGCGGCACCGGCGGCACCGGCGGCACCGGCGGCACCGGCGGCGCCGGCCGGCCACGGAGGGCACTGAGCATGCTCGGGCGCATCATCGCGGCCTCGGCCCGCAACCTGTTCCTCGTGCTGCTCGGCACGGCCTTCGTGGTCGCCGCCGGCGTCTGGGCGCTCGCGCACACCGCGCTCGATGCGCTGCCGGATCTCTCCGACACGCAGGTCATCGTCTACACCGAGATGCCCGGCCAGGCGCCGCAGGTCGTCGAGGACCAGGTCACCTATCCGCTGACCACGGCGCTGCTCGGCGTGCCGAAATCGAAGGTCGTGCGCGGCTTCTCGTTCTTCGGGGCGTCCTTCGTCTACGTGATCTTCGAGGACGGCACCGACCTCTACTGGGCGCGCTCGCGCGTGCTCGAATACCTCAATTTCGCCGCCGGGCGGCTGCCGAAGGGCATCACGCCGAGCCTCGGGCCGGATGCGACCGGCGTCGGCTGGGTCTACCAGTACGTGCTGCTCGGCGCGCAGCGCACGCTCGCGGAGCTGCGCACGCTGCAGGACTGGTTCGTGCGCTACCAGCTCACGAAGGCGCAGGGGGTTTCCGAGGTCGCGAGCCTCGGCGGCTTCGTGCAGCAGTACCAGGTCGTCGTCGACCCGCACAAGCTGCAGGCCTGGGGCATCCCGCTCGCGCGCGTCGGCGAGATCATCCGCGCCAGCAACACCGATGTCGGCGGGCGCAGCGTCGAGCTCGCCGAGACCGAATACATGGTGCGCGGACGCGGCTACCTGCGCGGTGCGGCCGATCTCGAAAACCTGGTGCTGAAGGCCGAGGGCGGCGTGCCGGTGCTGCTGCGCGATGTCGCGCGCGTCGAACTCGGACCCGACGAGCGCCGCGGCATCGCCGAACTCGACGGCGAGGGCGAGGCGGTCGGCGGCATCGTCGTCGCGCGCTCGGGCGCCAACACGCTCGATGTCATCGACGCGGTGCGGGCCAAGCTCGCCGAACTCGCGAGCGGCCTGCCCGAAGGCGTGCGCATCGAGGCCGTCTACGACCGCTCGGCGCTGATCCAGCGCGCCATCGACACGCTGCGCCACACGCTGATCGAGGAGAGCCTGGTCGTCGGTCTGGTCTGCATCGTGTTCCTGTGGCACGTGCGCAGCGCCCTGGTCGCGATCCTGATGCTGCCGGTCGGCGTGCTGATCGCGTTCCTGGTCATGCACGCGCTCGGCATGAACTCCAACATCATGAGCCTCGGCGGCATCGCGATCGCGATCGGCGCGATGGTCGATGCGGCGATCGTCATGATCGAGAACGCGCACAAGCACCTGGAGCGCGCCCCGCCCGGCATGCCACGCACCGACATCCTGATCGCGGCGGCGCGCGAGGTCGGGCCGCCGCTGTTCTTCAGCCTGCTGATCATCACCGTCTCCTTCCTGCCGGTGTTCACGCTCGAAGCGCAGGAAGGCCGGCTGTTCAAGCCGCTCGCCTACACCAAGACCTTCGCGATGGCCGGCGCGGCGCTGCTGTCGGTGACGCTGG
>NZ_DAOLKE010000558.1:0-1524 GCF_035331805.1 Plasticicumulans sp.
GCCGAGCGGCGGTGCCATCGCGCGTATCGTGCTGCCGCGCTGAACGACCGCCGCCGGCGAGGCGCACTGCTCGCGCGTGGCGAACACGCGGCGGACACGCGCGGGACACCCGGCGGACAACCGGCACTTCACACCCGCTTCACAATCGCTTCACCGTCGCGCCGCAGACTCGCTCCATCGTTCACCCCGGGAGCCTGCCATGCAAAAGAAACTCATCCTCAAGCTGTTTGCCATCGCCGTTCTGTCGCTGCTCCTGCTCGTTCCGCTCGGCATGATCGAACACCAGGTGCGCGAGCGCAGCGTGCGCCAGGCCGAAGTCGTGCGCAACATCGCCGAGGCGGCGGCCGGCGCGCAAACCGTGGTCGGGCCGCTGCTCGCCATCCGCTACCGCGAACGCATCGAGCACCGCGAGAAGGATGCCTCGACCGGGCACGAAAGCGTGCGCCACGAGATCGTCGAGCGCTGCCGCGTCCTGCCGCCACAAAAGCTCGATATCGCCGGCAGCGCGCGTGTCGAGATGCGTCATCGCGGGCTCTACGGCGCGCGCCTCTACCACCTCGATCTGGCGTTCACCGGCACCGCCGAGCTGCCGCCGCATCTGGGTCTCGACGGCACGCCGCAACTCGTAGACGCGCAGGCTTTCCTGGTTCTCGGCCTGTCCGACCCGCGCGGTGTCGGCCTCGACCCCGAGGTGCTGATCGACGGCGCGGCGCGCCGCTTCGCCACCGGAACGCAGAGCCTGCTCCCCGGCGCCGGCTTGCACATCGCCTTGGGCAAGGTCGACCTGGCAGCCGCCCGCCGCATCGAGTTCTCGTTCCCGCTCAAGCTGATGGGTCTCGAACACCTGAACATCGCGCCGGCCGGCGAGAGTACGAGCGTGGCGCTCACCTCCGACTGGCCGCACCCGAGCTTCCAGGGCCGCTTCCTGCCGACGATGCGCCAGGTGAGCGAGCAAGGCTTTACCGCGCGCTGGGAAGTCTCGCACCTTGCCCGCAACTTCGAGCGCATCGTCAAGGGCGGCGCCGAACACGCGGCGCACGGCGAAACGCTGGGCGTCAGCTACCTGGACCCGGTCAACATCTACCTGAAGTCCGAGCGCGCAGTGAAGTACGGCGTGCTCTTCGTCGTCCTCACCTTCGCCGCGTTCTTCCTCACCGAAACGCTGCGCCGGCTGGCGATTCATCCGCTGCAATACCTGCTCGTCGGCCTGGCGCTCGCCACTTTCTTCCTGCTCCTGATCGGGCTCTCCGAACACCTCGACTTCGCCCTCGCCTACGCCAGCGCGGCCGTCGCCAGCACGCTGCTGATCACCGTCTATCTCGCCAGCGCGCTGCGCGAACGCCGGCGCGGAATCGCTTTCGGCACCGGCATCGCCCTGCTCTACGCGGTGCTCTACGGCGTCCTGCTCTCGGAAGACAATGCGCTGCTGATGGGCGCGCTGCTGATCTTCGCCGCACTCGCCGCGACCATGCTGGCCACGCGCCACATCGACTGGTACCGCGTCGGCAACGGCGATGAACCGGC
>NZ_DAOLKE010000559.1:0-1522 GCF_035331805.1 Plasticicumulans sp.
TCAGATGCCCATGCACAGGTACTTGATTTCGAGGTAGTCCTCGATGCCGTACTTCGAGCCTTCGCGGCCGGTGCCGGAATGCTTGACGCCGCCAAACGGCGCGACCTCGGTCGAGATCAGGCCGGTGTTGATGCCGACGATGCCGTATTCGAGCGCCTCGCCGACGCGCCAGACGCGGCCGAGGTCGCGCGCGTAGAAGTACGCGGCCAGCCCGAACTCGGTGTCGTTGGCCATCGCGATGGCTTCGGCTTCGGTCGAGAAGCGGAACAGCGGCGCGACCGGGCCGAAGATTTCCTCCTTCGCCATGCGCATCGCCGGCGTGACGCCGGTGACGAGGGTCGGCTCGAAGAAGCTGCCGCCGAGCGCGTGGCGCTGGCCGCCGGTGACGAGCTTCGCGCCCTTGCCGAGCGCATCGCCGAGCAGTTCCTCGACCTTGGCGACGGCCTTGTCATCGATCAGCGGGCCGATCGTGACGCCGTCGCCGGTGCCCGGGCCGACCTTGAGCTGCGCGACCTTCGCGGCGAGCTTTTCGGCGAAGGCCTCGTAGACGCCGTCCTGCACCAGCAGGCGGTTGGCGCACACGCAGGTCTGGCCGGCGTTGCGGTACTTCGAGGCGATCGCGCCGTCGACGGCGGCATCGAGGTCGGCGTCGTCGAAGACGATGAACGGCGCGTTGCCGCCGAGTTCGAGCGACACCTTCTTCACGGTCGGCGCGCACTGCGCCATCAGCTGGCAGCCGATCTCGGTCGAGCCGGTGAAGCTCAGCTTGCGCACGACCGGGTTCGCGGTCAGCTCGCCGCCGATCTCGCCGGCCGAGCCGGTGACGACGTTGAGCACGCCGGCCGGAATGCCGGCGCGCTCGGCGAGCACGGCGAGCGCCAGCGCCGAGTACGGCGTCTGCGAGGCGGGCTTGAGCACCATCGTGCAGCCGGCTGCGAGCGCGGGGCCGGCCTTGCGCGTGATCATCGCCGCCGGGAAGTTCCACGGCGTGATCGCCGCACAGACGCCGATCGGCTCCTTGAGCACGACGATGCGCTTGTCGGCGGCGTGCGCCGGGATCGTGTCGCCGTAGATGCGCTTGCCTTCCTCGGCGAACCACTCGATGAAGCTCGCCGCGTAGCCGATCTCGCCGCGGGACTCGGCGAGCGGCTTGCCCTGCTCGGCGGTCATCAGCTGCGCGAGGTCTTCCTGATTCGCCATCAGCAGCTCGAACCACTTGCGCAACCGTCCGGCGCGCTCCTTCGCGGTCAGCGCCTTCCAGGCCGGCAGCGCCGCCGCGGCCGCGGCGACCGCGCGCCGGGTCTCGGCCGCGCCCATCTTCGGGATCGTGCCGAGCCGCGCGCCGGTCGCCGGATCGGTGACGGCGATCGTCGCGCCGTCATCGGCACCCTGCCATTCGCCGCCGATCGGGCAGCGCTCGCGGAACAGGGTCGGGTCTTTCAGCGGAATCCGCAGCGGATTCGGGGTCTGCTGGGTCGTCTGGGTCATCGGTCTCCACCTTCGGTCGCCGTGCGGCCGTTCA
>NZ_DAOLKE010000560.1:0-1520 GCF_035331805.1 Plasticicumulans sp.
AGCAGGCGCACGGCGCGCGCCGGCACCAGCAGCGGCCGGGGCGGGCGGCCGGGCAGATCGACCCAGGCCGTCGGTGCCTGCGCGTCGCAGGCGAGCGCACCCGCCTGCCAGTCGGCGTACAGCGAAGCCGCCCGTGCGCACTTGCCGGCGGGGTCATCAAGCATCAGCGCCTGCAGGGCAGCGACATGGACGCAGGCCGTCATCGGAAAATCCTCGCATCGGTGCAGGACCGGGCCGCGCAGTCTACCGTCTGTGCCCTGCCGATTCAGCCACTTGCGGCTGTTCTGGCAGGAACCCCGACGACGACCGGTGGTCAGGTCCTGCGCGAACGGTCCTGCCGGCCGCCCGCTACCGGTTCCGGCCCGCCGTGGCCGTGACACTCCGCTGCTTCCGTCCAGGAGGACGCTTCCGATGCCCGCAATCCCCCCTCTGCGTGCCCTGAGTCCACACCCCCGCCTGCGCCGCACCGCTCTCGGCCTGGCGTTCGCCACGCTGCTGCCGCTCGCGCCCGTGCAGGCCGCGCCGATCGCGCTGCTGTCGGCAAGCCTCGACACCGCCTTCAGCCTCGATGGTTTCAGCACCGGCGCCGCCAACCAGTTCACGCTGTCGCTGGCCGCGGCCAGCGGCTCGCTGGCCTTCAACCGCCCGGCCGACGGCCTCTACGGCGTCACCGCCAACGGCAACGTCACGCTGGCGAGCGATGCCGCCTACAGCGACGTGCTGCTGAACCGGAGCTACGTCAACCAGAACCTGTTCTTCGGCCAGATCGCCACCGGCGATGTCGGCTCGCAGAACGTCAGCTTCGACTTCACGAACGGTCTCTACACGCGCGACGGCGTCACCACTGCCAACGGCGCCAGCGGCAGCTTCACGACCAGCTACAACGGCTTCGCGAACTTCATCAGCGGCCTGGCCGGCGGCCCGGCGCTCGCGCCCGGCAGCGGCTCCGGCACGCTGAGCGTCAGCTACACGATCGACGCCGCGAAGAACGCGAGCTTCACGATCACCGACACCCCGGTCACCGAGAACGGCTGGCAGGGCTTCGAGCAGTACATCCGCGACTGGCAGGCCAACCGCGGCAACAGCGGCGATCACGTCGACGGCTACGTGCGCAACACCAGCGCCTTCACGCTGACCGCCACCGCCGCGCAGGCCGGCGACGGCTCCAGCCCGCTGACACCGCTGCTGCCGACCTCGACCGACCCGCAGACCGTCACCGTGCAGACACCCGACGGCCCGGTGCAGACGACGACCAGCGAATACAGCTTCGCGCCGCAGAGCATCACCCCGGGCCAGCGCGTGAGCTACGACCCGTTCTACGCCAGCGGCTACGTCTACGAGATCAGCAACGCCGCCGGTCCGAAGCTCGCGGCGCTGTTCCTGCCGGTGGTCGGCGACAACGAGTACCTGCTCGAATTCTCCAGCGACGGCGGCACGAGCTGGAGCCTGGCAAGCTGGGTCGGCAGCAACGGCACGGTGTTCGGCAACGTGCTCTACAGCCTGCTGAACGCCACGCTCGC
>NZ_DAOLKE010000561.1:0-1520 GCF_035331805.1 Plasticicumulans sp.
ATTCCCGAACATGAGCGCGAACCCACCGAGCGCCACGGGGCCGACGACGAGTGCTGGCAGCATCGCCGCCGCGAGGCCGGCGCGCAGCCACGGCGCGCGCGCCGCGCGCCAGCGTGCGGTGTCACGCAGCATTCCGATCAGGACCACGCCTGCTGACAGCGACTGCAGCGAAGGCGCAAGCAGCCACAGGGGTACGAAGAACACGAAGCTTGAGCCGTCGAGCGTCTGGATGCTCACCATCGCCAGCGCGAGCAGCGGTCCGGCCAGCGCGCCAGCGAGGGCGGCAGCTAGCACGCTGCGGCAGTCGCCGAGCGGACAGAGGCTCAGTCGGGCCAGCGCGATTGTGAGGCCCAGCGCGACAGCCGGCCACGCGAATGCGAGTCCCGGCGTGAGGCTGCATGCAAGGAGAAAGGCGGAACTCGTGTTGATACCGCCCGCGGCGGCAAGCACACCAAGGCAGTCGCCGGCGAGCACGGCGGCGAGCCGCGCGAGCGCGACGGCGAACGCAAGCGGCAGCAGTTCGCGCCAGGCGAGCCCAAGTGTCCCGCGCAGCGCAAACAGCGCCGCACCGGCGAGCACGAATGCGCGCACCGGGCCGGCGCCGAGGCCCGACAGCACGGACGCCGCGCTGCCGGGATCGCGGTCGCCCGTGCTGAGCCAGAAGCTGCCGTAAGCCGCCCAGAACAGCGCCTCGCCGAGCGCGACGAGCACCGCGAGCCGCAGCGCGAGCCGCCGGTGCGTTTCGGGCGGCCGGACCAGCGCGTGCGCAAAGTTCGGCCGCATCGGACCGTCCGGCAGCGCCAGCCGGCGCAGCCACAGCGTCAGAAACGCGAGCAGTGTCGGCGCGAGCACGTAGCGCAGCGGCGCGCCGGGAATATGCAGCAGCGCCGGACCGGTGTCGGAGGCTTCGACCGGCACCGCCACCAGCAGCGCGAGCGCTGGCAGCCCGGCCAGCGCCACTGCGGCGAGTGCTGCGTCGATCGCCCGTGCGCCGGGCACGGCCCGCCCGCACAACTGCCCGGCCAGCCAGTGCCAGACGCTGGCGATGACGAGAACGAGCACGGCCGGAGCGAACCACGGCAGCGCGGACACGATGCCTTCGGCCAGCTGCGTCAGGTCCACGGCCGGAAGGCCGAGCCGCGCGAGCAGGCCGTCGGCCGGCCACAGCGACCACGCCGCCGCGCTCGCCGCCGCGACGGCCAGCCAGTAGCCGGCCGGCGACGCGGCAACGCGCTTCAGGCGTTCGACGAACGCGCGCGGGGCCGACACTTCGAGCGGTTCGCCGCGCAGGAAGCGCAGCAGGATGCGCTCGCGGCCGTGGGCACCGCGCCCGGTGCGCAGCAGCTCGACCAGTACCGCGCGCAGCTCGGCGTGACCGGTCACGACTTCGAGGAGTCCGCCGTCGGGCGCGTCCTGCCCGAGCAGCAGCGCTGCGGTCAGCGCGTCGCGCACCGCGGTCTCGCGCGCCGCCGGCAGCGCGCCGATCAGCGCAAGCCGCAGCCAGTCCGGCATGAACGCCT
>NZ_DAOLKE010000562.1:0-1518 GCF_035331805.1 Plasticicumulans sp.
CCTGCGCATCGACCTGCCGGCCCTTCGGCCCGCCGCGTCCGCTCCGTCGCCCGTTCATGATCGTCTGGCCTCGTCGGGATGCCGGAACAAGTGGGCAAGCGTAGGTGCTCGACCGGACAGTCGCCCAGGCAGGCGTGCAGGTATCCATGGCGCCCGGGCTTGTCATGCCTGTCCATCCTGTCCATATTGTCCAGGCTGTCCCGCAAGAATCGGTTGAAACCGTGGCTGACTGATCCTGAGGCTGGATGAAGGTGGACAAGATTCGCACGCTGAAAGCCGAACTGAAGCGCGCTTTTGCGCTGCGGCTCGACGCTGTCAAAGACGCCCGGTCCCTGAACGAACTGCAGCGCTCGCTGGCCGATGACACGACTTTCCGCGATGCCATGACTCGCCTGATGGCATCCGAAGACCCCGGAATGTCCCTGACTCAGGAACCGCAGCTGCTGCACCGGTTGATGGAGAAAGGTGCAGCGCGCTGGCGTGAACTGATTGCAGCGGGCGGCGGTGCCTGCACGGTCGAAGAGGTTGCGCGTGTGACCGGCATGAGCGCCGATGCCGTGCGCAAGGCGGCCCAGCGCAGGCAGTTGCTGGCTTATCGGGAGGGAACCCGGCTGATGTTTCCGGCCTGTCAGTTCGAGCATGGCCGTGTGCTCGACGGCCTGCGCGAACTGGCCATGCAGTTGCCGCCGGGCCTGTCGGATCGCGCCGTCGTGAGCTTCTTCCTGTCGCCGCCCGGAACGCAGGAAAGTGCCAGATCGCCGATCGAACGGCTGCGCGCCGGTGATCCGGCGGAAATCGAACAGGCCCGTCAGGCCGCCCGGCTGTATCTGGAGCAGGCCGCGACGTGAGCCGCTTGCCGGAAGTCACGGACGATGAAAACAGCTTGCCCTGCCGTTCCTTGCCGGCCGGCAGCCGCTGGCACCGGATCGCAAGGCTGGCGCATGCATCACCGCTGTATTTCGACCGGGCAGCGGGCAGCCGCTTCAATTCAGGCAGTGCCACCTTCGGCACGCTGTATCTGGCAGAAACACTGACGGGGGCGCTCGCCGAAAGCCTCTGCCGCAATGCTGCCCTGAGGCTGCGTTGTCATCGGCATACGCCGCTGCCGGAACTCGCGGCCCGGGGCGATTACCTTGTCACGATCGGTGTACCGATGCGGGTGCTGGATCTGACGGTTCCGAATCTGGTGCGTCACGGCCTGACGGCCGACCTCTACGGCGAATACGATGCCCGCCGGCCAGTACCGTATCGCTGGGGGCCGGCTTGGGCCGATCACGTTCACGGTCTCGGACTGGACGGCATCCTGTACCCGTCCCGGCATCACACGGCCTGCATCTGTCTGGCGGTGTTCGAGCGAAGCATCACCGACTTCAGGCATGCCCTGGTCGCACCGCTCGATCGCCACCCGGAAGCCTTGCGCGTGCTGGACGAGGTATTCGACTGGGCCATTGTCTGACGGGCCCGGCTCACCCCGCCGCCGGCAGCCGCACCGTGAACACCGCCCCGCCCGCCGCGCCG
>NZ_DAOLKE010000563.1:0-1517 GCF_035331805.1 Plasticicumulans sp.
CGGGCGCGCGCAGCGCCGGGCGCGGCAGCGCAAGGCCGAAGTCCGGACCGCGGCCGGCGAGCGCGGCGAGCTGCGTGCGCGCCAGACGGATGCCTTCCTCGGTCGCCGCGAGCTGCTGGCGCGCGGCCGGCACTGCGCCTTCGGCCTGCTTCAGCTCGACCGACGAATCCAGACCGGCAGCGACGCGCTGGCGCGTCAGCTCCAGCACCTGCCGGCGCTGCTCGACCTCGGCCGCGGCCACGTCGTGCTGCGCGTAGCGGCCGTCGAGATCGTTCCAGCCGCGGGCGATCGCCACCGCCAGCATCAGCCGCGCGGCCTGCGCCTCGACCTCGGCGGCGCTGGCGCGATCGAGCGCCGCGGCGGCCTCGGCCTGACGGCGGCCCCACAGATCCAGCTCCCACGAGAAGCTCAGACCCAGACGGGCGTCGGTCTGCGTGCTGCCGCCGAGCGGCGCCGGGTAGATGTAGCCCTCGGGCAGGCGCTCGCGGCTGAGGGTGGCGCCGGCGTCGAGGCGCGGGCCGCGGTTGGCATCGGCGAGCCCGGCGAGCGCCTGGGCGTTGCGCAGCCGCGCCTCGGCGAGCTTCAGGTTCGGATTGTCGGACAGCGCATCGCCGATCAGCCGGTCGAGCCCGGGGTCGTTCCACGCCCGCCACCATCCTTCGGTCGGCCAGGCCGCGGTCGCGGCGCGCGCCTCGGTGAGCGTGCGCTGCGCGGCGAGCGCGCTTGCATCGGTATACGCAGACTGGCCGGCGATGCCGGAGGGATCGGCGCAGGCGGCGAGCAGCGCCGCAGCCAGCAGGCCCAGGCCGGCGCGGCGGGCAGGGCGGATCGGGGAAGGGCTTGCGGAGACGGGAACGGCGCTGGTCTTTGTCATGGCGGTTTCTGCCTGTCTTTTATCTGCCTGAGCAGTTATTGCGACGCACGCGGTGCGACAGGGTGACGGGACCGGCGGTTCAGCCGTCGGCGTTGGCGATGATCCGGCGCAGCAGGGACTTCAGCAGTTCGAGTTCATCGCGCGAGAAGCCGCGCAGGTGATGGTTCAGCACGCGCGAGGCGACATCGGGCATCAGCGCCGCGAGCTTCTCGCCGGCTTCGGTCATGCGCAGGCGCACGACACGACGGTCCTCGCAGCAGCGCACGCGCTGCACCAGTCCCTTCTTTTCGAGCCGGTCGAGCATGCGCGTCATCGAGCCGGTATCGACGCAGGCGCGCTTGCAGAGTTCGCCGGCGGTCTCGACCTCGGTGCAGGACAGGTGCAGCAGCGTGATCCACTGCGCGCCGGTGATGTCGTACGGCGCCATCTCGGCGTCGATCGCCGCCGTGATCCGGCCCTTGGCCTGACCGAGCAGGTAACCGACGCTCTCGGTCGGCGTGTAGTTCTCGGGGGTGTACAGCAGCGTGTCGGCTGTTGGATCAGGCCTTGGATCGGTCATGGCGGCGTTCTGGGTGGACGGTATCGACATGGGTCGGCAATTTAACTGCCTATGCAGAGAATGGCAATGCAGAAACTGCACGTC
>NZ_DAOLKE010000564.1:0-1515 GCF_035331805.1 Plasticicumulans sp.
GCAGGCTGGGCACCCCGGCGAGCCGCCGCCGCCCGCCCGGCGGCCATCGCCGGGCGGGCGGCGGCGGCTCCGGGTGTGCTCATGCCGGACGCTCTGGCGGGGCGAGTTCGATCGCGTCGATGCGTCCGGGCACGAAGCGCCGGTCGATCAGCTCGCTCATGCGCAGCGGCTGCGTCAGGATGCCGAGCTGCACGGCGAGCGTGTGGATGGCCTGCAGATCCGCATCCTGCGGCGTCAGGTTCACGTAGCTGACCCGGCCGGGATCGGTCAGCACGTGGCGCAGCAGTCTTTCCTCCTGCCGGTAGTACGGGGCGGCGATCGCGGCGGCCTCGGGCCGGTGATGCTCGATCCACTGGCCGCTCTGCGCGATGCCGCGCACCAGATCGGCGATCAGCGCCGGCTTGCGCTCGATCAGTTCCTCGTGCACGACCAGGCCGCAGGAGATGAAACCCGGCCAGATCGCGTGCGCGTGGTACAGCACGCGGCCGGTGCCGGCGAGTTCGGCCTTCGCGGCCATCGGCTCGCCGACGAAGTAGCCCTCGATCGCGCCGGCGGCGAGCGCCCCGGGCATGTCCGGCGGCGGCAGCTCGACGATCTTCAGGTCAGCCTCGGTCAGGCCCTGCTGCGCCATCAGCCGGTGCAGCACGAGGTTCTGGTTGCTGTAGCGGGTCGGGATCGCGAAGCTCGTGCCGCGCAGCGCCGCGAGGTCGGTCGCCGGGTTCGCGGCCCGCACCATGAGCGTCGAACCCTCGCGATGCCCGAGATAGACGAGCTTCACCGGCACGCCCTGCTCGCGCAGCTTCATCGCCAGCGGCACGACCATGAAGCTCGCCTGCAGCCGCCCGGACTTGATCGCCTCGACCATGGTCGGGAAGTCCAGGTAGCGCTGCGAATCGAAGCGTGCGAAGCGGCTGCTGCGGCTCGCGTAGTCGGTGACCGGACAGGTCAGGTGGCAGGTCACCGGCAGGTAGCCGACGGTCAGCGCCTCCTGTGCCTGCGCGGTTTCCCAGGGCCGGAAGCGCAACAGCGCCAGCGCCCCCGGCACCGCCAGCACGGCGGCAGCGCTCAGCAGTTGTCTGCGGGTCAGTTTCATCGGCAGATCCTCCCGTCGTTGACTCAGGAGCCGGCCAGCCGCCCGGGGCTGCGCGCCCCGGCAGCGGCCGGCGCGTCCTCTTCGGCCAGCAGCGCCGCGACCGCTGCCACGCCGTCGGGCCGGCAGGCGATCGTCACCAGCGCCCGGCCCCCGGCCGCGAACCGGACGACGTCGCCGGCGGCCTCGGCGAGCGTCAGCGGCGTGTTGACGGCCAGTCCGGCCTTCTTCAGGCATTCGCGCGCGCCCCAGACGCGCGTGGCAGCCAGGTCGAAGTCCTCGCCGCTCACCGAGGCCAGCGTGCGCGCCAGCGCGCTGCCGGCCGGGCCGAGCAGGTCGTGCCAGTCGGCCGGCGGGCGCGGCGCGACGATTTCGAGATCACAGCCGCCGGCGAGCGCGGCGAGCGTCAGGCCGCCGGCGTGCGC
>NZ_DAOLKE010000565.1:0-1514 GCF_035331805.1 Plasticicumulans sp.
ATCCAGACCCTGATCCGCAATTTCGGCCAGCGCACGACGACGCTGTCGCCGCCGGGCTGGGCGCCGATGCGCAGGCCCTCGACGATGCCGGCCGGGCGGCCGGCGAGCAGCGCCGCGAGCCGGGTGTCGCGGTAGCGGTCGAGCCGGTCGAAGTCGGCGGCGCCGAGGCTGCGCAGCGGGAACAGGTGCGGGCGCGACTGGCCGGACGGCGTCGGCTGTGGCGGGCTCAGGCGGAAAAAGTCGGCCATCGGAGGCTCCAGGCGATCCGGCACGGATCAGGACCGTGCCGGCCGGCATCGCGCTTCAGCAGGAACGGGCGGGCATCGCGCACATCAGCCGATGCTGCTCCACAGCCGCAGCAGCGTCGTGTCGAGGCCGAGTTCGCGACCGGCGGCGACGCCGGCGCGGAACACGTCGGCTCCGTCGGCCTCGGCGCGGCGGAAGGTTTCCAGCCAGGTGTCGATGGCGCGCGACCCGCCGCTGCCGGCGAGTGCGGCGAGCGTCGGCCACAGCGCGGAATCGGTCATCGGACCGATGTGCAGCAGCGCCGCGCTCACCGAGCCGGTCAGCGGATAGCCGGCGGCCGTGCCTTCGCGGCTCGCCTGTTCCTCGTCGAGCAGCGCCAGCACGCTCCGCTGCTCGCGAGTGGCCGCTTCCGGCGCCGGCCGCAGCCGCGCGAGCGCATCGCTGCGCAGCCACTCGGGCAGCACGGCCACGGTCACGATTTCAGGTGGCGGCACGGTGGTGTCGGGCGGTGGTTCGCCGGTATCCGGCGGCGGCAGTTCCGGCCCCGGTTCCGGCGCCGGCGGCGGCAGCGCTTCCGGCACCGTGTAGCCGCTCGCGAGCACGATGCCGGCCAGCCCGTCGGCGGCGGCGCGCGCCGGCCGGCGCAGGTAATAGACGCGGCCCTCGGGCACGGCCTCCCAGAACGGGAACCACGGGCTGGCCGGATCGGTTTCGCCGGAGAGCGTCACGACCGGCGCCAGCACGTCCTCGCCGCCGAGCGCGTCGCTCTGCGCGCGTGCGAGCAGCGCTTCGGCGAGGTTCGCGTACGGACTCGCGTCCAGCGCCACCAGCACCAGCACCTCGGCCGGCTGCGGCGCGTCGAGATCGAGCGGGGCCAGCGCCAGCGCCGACTGCAGCACGGCTTCCATGTCGTCGGCGCGCAGCGGCACGAGCTGCACGCGGCATTCGGCCGGGAAGAAGGTCTGCTGGCCGCGCACCGGATCGACGCAGGCACGCGGCAGCGGACCGGCCGGCGGCAGCACGTGGAAGTGCTCGCCGGCGTGGAAGCTCGCGCCGGCGCGCTCGGCGAGCACCTCGGCGAGCAGCGCGCGGTAGTGCGCGAGCAGGTCTTCCTGAAAGCCGTCGAGCACGGCATCGGGCCGGCGCGGGTGGCGCAGCAGCCAGGGGTCGCACCAGAGCACGGCATCGCCGTCGATCGCGAGCACACCGAGCGCGACGGCATCCGCGGGCAGCCAGTGATCGAGCCGGCCGGCGCCGACCAGCGTGCG
>NZ_DAOLKE010000566.1:0-1509 GCF_035331805.1 Plasticicumulans sp.
CAGGCGGCGCAGGCGCTCGGCGAGCGGCGCCGGCGGCGCGTTCGCGGGCCGGATCGGGGCGCCATCGGCAGGGGAGGTCGGGGTTTCGGCGACGACGGGCATGGGGTGTGCTCCGCAGGCAGCCGTCCGGACTTGCCGGAGCGGACAAAAGTGATTCCAATGTAGCACGGCGTTTCCGATCGGAAACGGCGATCCCCGTCCGGCTGTCATACCTCTTTCGGAGAACTGACGGGATCGGTCCGCTGCGCATACTGCGCCGCCGCCCAGTCGCCGCGCGACCGTGCGCGCGCGGGTACGGGAACCGTGCCGGCGGAGTTTCGCCGGCAGCCGATGGACGCAAACGAGGCCGAGGAGAGCAGCAGACGTGCAGCCCCTGCGTGAGCGGTACGATGTGGTGATCGTCGGCGGTGCCGCGGTCGGCAGTGCGGCAGCCTATTTCCTGGCCGCCGATCCGGCCTTTGCCGGGGCCTCGCTGCTCGTGGTCGAGAAGGACGCGAGCTACCGCGAGGCGGCGACGACGCTGTCGGCGGCCTCGATCCGCCACCAGTTCTCGACGCCCGAGAACATCCGGCTGTCGCAGTTCGGCACCGCCTTCCTGCGCGAGGTCGGCACGGCGCTGCGCGTCGATGACGAGGTGCCGAACGTCGGTTTCCGCGAGGGTGGCTATCTGTTCCTCGCCGGACCCGAAGGGCTGACGGCGCTCGAAACCCGGCACGAGACGCAGCGCGCGCTCGGCGCCGATGTGCGCCTGCTCAAGCCGCAACTGCTCGCCGAATGCTTTCCGTGGCTCGCGACCGGCGATCTTGCCGGTGCCTCGCTCGGTCTGTCCGGCGAAGGCTGGCTCGATGCCTGGAGCCTGCTGCGGGCACTGAAGCGCAAGGCGCGCTCGCTGCGCGCCGAGTACGTCGAGGACTGCGTGGTCGGCCTGAGCCGGCGCGGCCGGCGCATCGAATCGGTGCGCCTGGCCGGCGGCGCGACGGTCGGCTGCCGCTGGCTGCTCAACTGCGCCGGCACCGGCGCCACCAGTCTCGCCGCCCTCGCCGGCATCGAGTTGCCGGTCGAGGCGCGCAAGCGCTGCGTGTTCCATTTCCAGTGCGCGACGCCGATCAGCGGCAGTCCGCTGGTGGTCGACCCGTCCGGCGCCTGGTTCCGGCCCGAAGGTCCGGGCTGGATCGCCGGCATCGCCCCGCCGCCCGGGGCCGATCCGGTCGATCCGGGCTTCGAGGTCGACTGGAGCCAGTGGGAGGAGCGCCTGTGGCCGCTGCTCGCCGCGCGCGTGCCGGCCTTCGAGGCGGTGCGCGTCAAGAGCGCCTGGGCCGGGCATTACGACGTCAACACGCTCGACTGCAACGCCATCCTCGGCCCGCACCCGGGCCTCGACAACCTGCTGTTCGCCAACGGCTTCAGCGGTCACGGTCTGCAGCAGGCGCCGGCAGTCGGCCGCGCACTCGCCGAATGGGTCACGACCGGCGCCTCGCGCAGCCTCGACCTGTCGCGTTTCGGCTGGGC
>NZ_DAOLKE010000567.1:0-1508 GCF_035331805.1 Plasticicumulans sp.
GGGGGGGGTCAGCCGATCCGCGCCAGCGCCGCGGCGAAAGCTGCCGGCAGGGCCCCGGCCGGGCGGCCGTCGGCGCCGAACACGCCGCTTGCGTACAGCCAGTCCTCGAACTCCGGCGCCGGGCGCAGGCCGAGCGTCGCGCGCAGTGCCAGCGCGTCGTGAAACGAGGTGGTCTGGTAATTCAGCATGATGTCGTCGGCGCCGGGGATGCCCATCACGTAGGTGACGCCGGCGGTGCCGAGCAGCGTCAGCAGCGCGTCCATGTCGTCCTGGTCGGCTTCGGCGTGGTTCGTGTAGCAGACATCGCAGCCCATCGGCAGGCCGAGCAGCTTGCCGCAGCAGTGATCCTCCAGCCCGGCGCGGAGGATCTGCTTGCCGTCGTAGAGGTACTCCGGGCCGATGAAGCCGACGACGGTGTTGACCAGCAGCGGCCGGAAGCGGCGGGCGACCGCGTAGGCGCGCACCTCGCAGGTCTGCTGGTCGACGCCGTGGTGCGCGCCGGCCGACAGCGCCGAGCCCTGGCCGGTCTCGAAGTACATGACGTGGTCGCCGAGCGGGCCGCGCTGCAGCGCCAGCGCCGCCTGATGCGCCTCGTCGAGCAGCGCGAGCGTCACGCCGAAGCCGGCGTTGGCGGCCTCGGTGCCGGCGATCGACTGGAAGACCAGATCGACCGGCACGCCGCGCCCGATCGCCGCGAGCGTCGTCGTCACGTGCGTCAGCACGCAGGCCTGGGTCGGGATGCGGTATTCGTGGATCACCGCATCGAGCAGATGCAGCAGCCCGGTGACCTGCGTCAGGTTGTCGGTGGCCGGGTTGATGCCGATCACCGCGTCGCCGCTGCCGTAGAGCAGGCCGTCGAGCAGGGTGGCGGCGATGCCGGCGGCATCGTCGGTCGGGTGGTTCGGCTGCAGCCGCGTCGACAGCCGCCCGGGCAGGCCGATGGTGTTGCGAAAGCGCGTGACCACGCGGCACTTGCGCGCGACGACGATCAGATCCTGCACGCGCATCAGCTTGCTGACCGCGGCGACCATCTCCGGCGTCAGCCCCGGCGCGAGCGCGGCGAGCGTGCCGGCATCGGCCTGCGCCGACAGCAGCCAGTCGCGGAAATCACCGACCGTCAGGTGCGCGACCGGCGCGAAGGCCGCGGCATCGTGGCTGTCGAGGATCAGGCGCGTGACCTCGTCATCCTCGTACGGGATCACGGCCTCGTTCAGGAAGGTCGCGAGCGGCAGCTCGGCGAGCGCGTACTGCGCGGCGACGCGCTGCTCGGCCGTTTCCGCGGCGAGGCCGGCGAGCACGTCGCCGGAGCGCAGCGGCGTGGCCTTGGCGAGCAGGTCCTTCAGGTCCGCGAAGCGGTGGCGCGTGGCGCCGAAGGCGTGGGCGTAGGGCATCGGGAGACTCCTCGCGGCGGCTGCACCGTGGCTCACGCCCGGGTGCTGTTGCCGCCAGTCTCGCCGCATCAGGCGACGCCATCCACCCGTTTCATGCCCGCCGGAACAAGGCGCCGG
>NZ_DAOLKE010000568.1:0-1503 GCF_035331805.1 Plasticicumulans sp.
GCTCACCGGTGCCGCGCTCGCGGTCGCCGCCGTCGCGCTGTCGACGGCGACCTTCATGAACGTGCTCGACACGACGATTGCCAACGTCTCGCTGCCGGCGATCGCCGGGGATCTCGGCGTCAGCCCGACGCAGGGCACCTGGGTCATCACCTCGTTCGCGGTCGCCAACGCCATCGCCGTGCCGCTGACCGGCTGGATGACGCAGCGGCTCGGGCAGCTGCGGCTGTTCCTGTATTCGGTGCTCGCCTTCGTCTGCGCCTCGCTCGCCTGCGGACTGGCGCCGACGCTGGAGAGCCTGATCTTCTTCCGCGTCGTGCAGGGCTTCGTCGCCGGCCCGATGATTCCGCTGTCGCAGGCGCTGCTGCTGTCGTGCTTCCCGAAGGAGAAAGCCCCGATGGCGCTCGGCGTCTGGTCGATGACGACGCTGGTCGCGCCGGTCGCCGGCCCGCTGCTCGGCGGCTGGCTGACCGACAACGCCTCGTGGCCGTGGATCTTCTGGATCAACGTGCCGGTCGGCATCGTCGCCGCGGCGCTGACCGCGCGCGTGCTGAAGGGCCGCGAGACACCGACGCGCAAGCTGCCGATCGACGGCGTCGGCCTCGGCCTGCTGGTGCTCTGGGTCGCGTCGCTGCAGCTGATGCTCGACAAGGGCAAGGAGCTCGACTGGTTCTCGTCGCCGCTGATCCTGGGGCTTGCGATCACCGCCGCGGTCGGCTTCGTGTTCTTCCTGGTCTGGGAGCTGACCGAGAAGCACCCGATCGTCGACCTGTCGCTGTTCAGAAGCCGCAACTTCACGACCGGCGTGCTGGCGATCGCGCTCGCCTACGGCGTGTTCTTCGGCAACGTCGTGCTGATGCCGCTGTGGCTGCAGCAGTACATGGGCTACACGGCGACCTGGGCCGGCATCGTCACCGCCCCGACCGGCGTGCTCGCCGTGCTGCTGACGCCGCTGGTCGCGCGCATGATGCCGCGCACCGATCCGCGCCTGCTCGCGAGCTTCGCGTTCGTGGTGTTCGCAGTCGTGGCCTTCATGCGCTCGGGCTTCACGACCGGGGCCGACGCCGTGACGCTGGCGATGCCGCAACTGGTGATGGGCGCGGCGATGTCGACCTTCTTCGTGCCGCTGACCGCGATGCTGCTCTCCGGCCTGCCGCCGGAACGCATCCCGGCCGCCTCGGGCCTGTCGAACTTCGCGCGCATCACCGCCGGCGCGATCGGGGCCTCGGTGTACACGACGCAGTGGGAAGACCGCGCCGCGCTGCACCACGCGCAGCTCGTCGAGCACCTGACGCCGTACTCGCTGACCACGACGCAGACGCTGAACACCTACGCCCAGCAGTTCGGCCTCGACCCGCAGCAGGCCCTCGGCGCCCTCGATCGCCAGGTCACGCAGCAGTCGGTGCTGCTCGCCGCCGATGATCTGTTCTGGCTGTCGGGCATGATCTTCCTGGTGCTGATCGGCGTCGTCTGGCTGGCGCGGCCGAAGAAGCAGGGCTCGGCGGC